>ONWK01000034.1 GCA_900321505.1 uncultured Eubacteriales bacterium | reverse complement strand
GTTCTCGCAGCACATTGCACACGTAGTGTGCGTGCTGCGAATCATCAGCTGGGGGCAAAATACCTTTTGACCCCAGCATCATAATATGCTTATAGTACATATGGATGACGGCTTCCCTGAAAAGAAGCCGTCTTTTTTATGCGAATGTTCTCATCCTGCTCGATTTTCTACTGTTCATATCCCTGCTTTTCTGTTATACTTTAAATATTCATATTATGATGACATGCAGGGAAAACGATGGATATAAGAGCATTACTTGCACAACAGAATAAAGTGGATGAATATCCTGCTGAACGTAAGCGGCGGCTGGATGAGCTTTTCAATGCTTTTTCCGTCGTTGCCGAAGGAACATATGTTTTTCTGTGTGATATGTATTATGATATATCCCGCTGGTCCAAGGCTGCAGTTGATAACTTCGATCTTCCTTCGGAGTATATGTTTGATGCCGGCAGATTATGGGAAAACTGCATTCATTCCGAAGACCGGAGCACATATCGTGCCGGTATCGATGATATCTTTGCAGGAAGATCCGACGGTCATGATATGCAGTATCGCGTCCTGACATCACGGAATGAGTATGAGGTATGTACATGCAGGGGAGTAGTGCTTACGGATCCTGACGGAAAATATGAGTATTTCGCCGGCGTGATCCGGAATCACGGGCTGCAGGGACATATTGATACACTGACAGGACTCAGAAACCAGTATGGATTCTTTGAAGATCTGCAGTCCGTTCTTAACCGCCACCAGGAGGTTAATGTTACGCTGATAGGTGTCAATAAGTTTTCCGAGATAAATGAGGTGTACGGATATCATTTCGGTAACCGGGTGCTGCAGCAGTACGCACGTTTTATCTTTGAACGTGTCGGAAATACAGGAAGTGTTTACAGAATAGACGGAACGAAGATAGCTGTAATAAGCAGTAATTTTTCCGTCAAAGAGATAATCAAAAGATATGCCCTGACCCGCAACCATTTTCGCTCTGGCTTCAAAGTGGACGACAGGGATATAATACTTGAAATGAACGGTGGCCTGGTTCCGATAAACAGCTTTGATATCGATGTACAGACCATTTTTGCCTGCCTGAACTTTGCATATTCCGAATCCAAGGTCCGTCGTCAGGGCGAGATGGTTGAATTCTATAATGATCTTAATGAGAAGAACCGGTACAGGATAGAACGACTGAACAGGATCCGTTCCTCCATACTCCATGGGTATACGGGATTTTTCCTGATGTATCAGCCGGTTGTGGATGCAAAAGATGAGAAGCTGATAGGATCGGAGGCACTGCTTCGCTGGAGTAATGAAGAGTTTGGTATCGTACCACCGGATCATTTCATCCAGCTTCTTGAGGCGGATCCCCTTTTCCCGGAGCTTGGAAAGTGGATACTGAAGGAGGCTCTTTCCGCCGCAAATCATATACTTAAGAGATTCCCGGATTTTATCATGAATGTGAATCTGTCCTATACGCAGCTGGAGAAACCGGATTTCTGCGATGTTGTATTCTCGGCTCTTAAGGAAGCGGATTTTCCGGCCGGGCATCTCTGCCTTGAGATCACCGAACGCTGCCGTCTGCTGGATATGGAACTGCTTAAGAATACGCTGATAAGCCTCAAATCCAGAGGTGTGAGGATTGCTCTGGATGATTTCGGTACGGGTTTTTCATCCATCGGAATACTTAAGGAGCTTCCCTTTGATATAATTAAGATCGACAGGAGTTTCGTCCGGAAGATAGAAGAGGATGATATGGAGAGGGAACTGATGCGGCATTTTGCAAGTGTCGCTTCCACCTTTGGAGCCAAGGTATGTGTCGAGGGTATAGAGACTGAGGGAATGCGTGATATACTGCAGAAATACCATGTGCAGAGTTTTCAGGGATACTATTATGCAAAGCCTTTGATGCTGGAGGACTTTCTTAACTGGAAGGCTGAGGAGGTATTCAGTGTTATTTCCGGTTGGAAATTACAGCATACGGTGAAAAAGGCGGTTTGAAAGACGCCGGGTATGCAGGCCATGGATCGATCGAAACAGGCGCACATGTACAAAAGGTACCTGTGCGCCTGTTTATTGATCTGTGCCAGGTTCGGCATTCGACGCGGCAGCCGGGCAGCAGTTTTTGCCCGGTTAAGCTGTTAAAGAGGTGATATAGCTTTCAAGAAATCCGGGATTTCTTACAAGCAGCGGGCCGATGGTATAGGTCCCGATAAAGTTGTTCTTTACAACCCCTTCCTTACGTTCCGGGGTATCGATGAAAAGCTTTTCTTTGGAGTCTTTTGTTGAACCGGGATGATTCTCAAAACCTATAAGCTTTTGCCCGTTCCATTCCGTGGAGAGATCATTTACGATCCTGGGACCGTATTCGGTGGAAAAATCCAGTAAGCCAAGACCTTTATAATCCTTTTTACCCATATGTATCTCTTTGCCGAAAAGCTCAAAGGAATTACCTGTAGCAAGTATATGGGTCCCGTGTTCTATGGCGTAGGCAAGAGGAGTCCTGTACTGCCTCAGATCCATCAGGGCGAGAAGCAGTGCACGCTCGGTGCCGGAGCCCAGAATGATCACATCATATTTCTCAATCTTCTTTGTCTCTTCGGCGTTCAGACGGTCAACTGAAACCGTAATCCCTTTGCTTTTAAGCTGATATTCAAGCATAGTCACATTTCCGCTGTCACCGTATAGATTAAGAAGATCATAGTAAAAATACCCGATTTGAATGGTTTTCATATATTTTTCCTCACTTTTCAGCTGACTGTATTTCCTGGTTGTCCGAATCCTCTTTGATGATCTTTTCAGCTTCCTCCAGGAAGGGCTCCACAACATCAAAATTCAGGATACCGTATACATTTCCTTCGGTCCCTTTGAGAGCGGCAGGCAGGGCATCCATGGTCTCCGCGCCCATAAGCTTCTCCTCCGGAAAACCGGCAAGCTTAAGCCGAAGGATAAAGTCATCGGCATAAGGCCCCACACAGAGGACCTTTTCAACCTCAGGGCGTACCAGGATCTCCATATCAAGGTCATAGAGCCATGAGAGATCAAAATGCTCATACCGCCGGCTGATCTCGCGGACACCCATTACCAGCACCTTCTTTCCGGGCTGGTGAGCCGTATAATAGTGAGCCAGATTATAGGTGGCGTTATTTTCAGCCTTACAGCTTATGGAAGTAAAGCTGCGGTTCTTTCCTTCAAGCTTTGTGTAGATCTTGCTGCTGATCTTATGCCCGGTAAGAACCTCTGCGGTAACCTCGGGGGCGATGCCCAGGATATCCGCAGCGGCATAGGCTGCGCATAGATTGTAAATGTGGAACAGGAGCATGGTCTCACACGGAAGAGTGAGCTCATAACCTATCTGGATCTCCTTATCTTCCTCATCCACATCCGTTACGGCATAATCCGGGTTCTCCCTTGCAAATCCGCATTTAGGACAGGAAAATCCGCCAACAGAGCCATAGTGGATAAAGGAATAATTAAAATGCTTTCCGCAGCGCGGGCAGTACACGCAATCCTTTACAGCAGTAGGAAGGGCGGTAAAGGAGCTGTCATTGCGGTTGATTCCGAAGGTCCTGGTGTTTTCATGCTTCAGCCTGAAAGCGGCAGTGATGGGATCGTCGCCGTTTACAAGAAGCATGGTATCCTCAGGAACGCCCTTCATTATTTCCGCGGCCACAAGGTCATAATGCCCCTGACGCGGAGGCTGGTCCCTCGTAACGTTATTAACGATGATAAGACTGGGGTGGATATATTTCGTTACCACCTTAAGGTAACGCTCATCGACCTCGAGTACTATGGCGTCCTCAGGGATGCCGCCATTCTTTACATGTTTAAGCATTGTGGATGCGATCCCACGGAGCATATTGGATCCTTCCAGATTATGGCACACGGTTTTGCCGCTGTGCCTCAGCAGCTCGGCTATGATAGCGGTGGTGGAGCCTTTCCCGCTGCTGCCGGTGACCATGATCACATCCTTCGGATATGAGAGTGTGGCCAGATAATCCGGAAAGAGCTTTGTAACGAATTTACCGGGAAAGGTACTGCCGTCCTTACCTGCAATATCCTCTGCAAAAAGAATGGCCTTTCCCATGGATGTACCCAGAAAACGTTTCATTTTTGTTTTCCTCCCTGCGGTGAGAAATACTTTTACCATTTTAAGATGACGGGATCAAAAGAAATCCGGCTGATACGCGGTCTGTTTGACCCTCCCATCATTTTATCACAACCTGAGGTTTATTAAAATGTAAAAAGTGATCGGATTTTATTTAAAATATACTTGCATTCCGTTTCGGATTGTGTTATATTACCAAAGTATGTTTTAGAGACGAGTTTTGATTTTTCCGGGAGGATGATACGGTGAAAACAGCACTGACAATAGCATTGATCGTTGACTGCGTATTACTTATGATCGTCATACTGATGCAGGAAGGTAAAGAGAACGGACTGACCGGTACGCTTACCGGCAGCGCTGATACATATTGGAGCAAGAATAAAGGAAAGGCCAAGGATGCCGTGATAAAAAAGATCACTGTAGTTCTTGCGGTATTGTTCTTCCTTCTTGCCGCAGCACTCAGTTCCAAATGGGTTGCTTAGTAATGTATGCAGGTGCTTTGGTCATTCCGTCCAAAGCACTTTTTTTGCGCGTAAAATGAGCCATGCACAGCCTCGAGTCATGTTTTGTGCAAGCTTGCTTGCATACAAAACAATGACGATGAGGCTGTATATGCACGAGCAATGAGCCGAGCGGGCGTGCTTGCACGCACATTCGGCGAATGCCGTGACATCGCGCGAAGCGCGATTGCGAACGCCGCGACATCGACGATTGCGAAGCAATCGGAGATGCCGGCATGGCTCAATTTGAAGGTAGGGGGTGTAAAAGCTATGAGGAAGGAATGGAATGAAAGTCTGAAGACTCTCATGCAGAGAAAAGACTATAAGCCGATGAAGCTGAAGGAGCTTTGTTATCTTCTTGAGATAACGGGAGATGAGCGGGATGAATTTCTTCAGTATCTTACGGATTCCGTTAACAGCGGAAGGCTTGTAAGGACTAAACATGACAGGTACCTGCTTCCTCCGAAGGATGTGCTTACCGGTGAATTTAACGGCAGCAGAAAAGGCTTCGGATTTGTCAGAGTTCCCGGATACGATGAGGATTTCTTTATACCTGAACATGCTGTGAACGGTGCTTTTCAGGGTGATACGGTAATGATCCGCCTCAATCCCGTAAACAGGGGGCCCAAAACGGAAGCAGAGGTGATTAAAATACTCAGCCGAGGCATAACCACTGTGACAGGTACCTACCGTGTCAGCGACGGTATAGGCTTTGTTACATCCGGGAACCGTAAGCTGGGTACCGATCTTTATATTCCGTCTGATAAAAATATGAAGGCCGTGGATGGAAATATCGTCGTGGCCGAAATAGAAAAGTACGATCCGAAGGGGGCATCTCCCGAAGGAAGGATAATTGAGATCATCGGACACATTGACGATCCTAAGGATGATATACTGATGGTGGTTCGTGCCTTCAATCTTCCGGAGACATTCCCGGAAGAAGTCATGGAACAGCTTCGGAATATACCGGATAAGGTAAGTGAGGCCGAGCTGGAGGGCAGAAAGGATTTCAGGAGCCTGGAAACCGTCACCATAGACGGCGAGACCGCCAAGGATTTTGATGATGCAATAACTCTTTCAGAAGAGGACGGCATCTATCATCTTGGCGTACATATTGCAGACGTGACCAATTATGTCACTGAAGGCAGCCCCCTGGACGAGGAGGCTCTTCGCCGTGGGACCAGCGTATATCTTGCCGATACCGTGATCCCCATGCTGCCGCACCAGCTGTCCAACGGTATCTGTTCCCTCAATCCGGATGTTGACAGACTTACCCTTTCCTGCCTTATGGATATCGATCCCACGGGTAAAATACTTTCACATGAGATATGTGAGGGCGTTATTCATTCAAATGCCAGAATGACCTATACGGATGTGAATAAGCTGATCACGGATGCAGACGATGCTCCTGTAGAAAAATACAACGAGCTTATCCCTTTCTTTAAGAGAATGGCAAAGCTTTCTGATATCATCCGTACAGCAAGAGAAGCAAGAGGCTCCATAGATTTTGATATCGAAGAGACCGAGATAGTAGTCGGAGAAGACGGCAAGCCCTCGGATATACGTTCATATGAACGGAATGCCGCAACAAAGCTGATAGAGGACTTTATGCTGGCTGCAAATGAGACGGTTGCAGAGGATGTATTCTGGCAGGAGATCCCCTTTGAATATCGTGTACACGAAGCACCGGATGACAGGAAGGTTGAAGCGCTTTCATTCATGCTCCGAAACTTCAAACTGTACCTCCATGGCGGCAGGGATGCCATACACCCCCGGGAATTCCAGCGTATCCTGAAGGAGATCGAAGGAAAACCCTATGAGGCTATGATATCAAGGCTTACACTCAGGACCATGCAGCGTGCAAGATACGGAACCGTCTGCGCAGGGCATTTCGGACTTGCAACCAAGTATTATTGTCATTTCACATCACCTATAAGAAGATATCCCGATCTGCAGATCCACAGAATACTGAAGGAGAATCTGCACGGTCAGCTTACTGATGCTCGTATAAGGCATTATGAGGATATCCTTCCGGCAGTAGCTGCGGATAACTCTGCAAAGGAACGCAGGGCTGACGAGGCTGAACGTGATGTGGACAAGCTGAAGCAGATAGAATACATGGAGGAACGGCTGGGCGAGGTATATAACGGCATCATTTCCGGCTTCAATCACCAGTCAATATTTGTAGAGCTTCCCAATACCGTAGAGGGTGTTATCCCCCTCGGAAGCCTTTCGGATGATTTTTATGAATATCATGAAGAAGCCTTTGAAATGATCGGCAGCCGGACAAAGAAAACATATAAACTCGGTGATCCGGTTACTATCCAGGTGGTAAAGACCGAAAAAGCGGAACGACGTATCCTGTTCCGGTTCTATACAGAGGATATGAGCAATGAGGAAAAACGAACGAAAACTGATAGCGAATAATAAAAAAGCATATCATGATTATTTTATAGAGGAAACCTATGAAGCAGGCATCGCGCTGGCCGGTACCGAAGTTAAAAGCCTCAGGATGGGACAGTGCAGCATAAAGGAAGCCTATGTGGGTGTTAAAGACGGAGAGATGTTCATATATCATATGCATATCAATCCTTACGAAAAGGGAAATATCTTCAACAAGGATCCTCTGCGCACAAGGAAGCTGCTGCTGCATAAATCTGAGATAAGGAAGCTTGCAAATGCCGCAGCGGCTGACGGTTATACGATCATGCCTCTTTCGGTATATTTCTCCAATGGTCTTGCAAAGGTGGAGATCGGTCTTGCCAGAGGTAAAAAGCTGTATGATAAGCGTGATGATATAGCAAAGAAGGACCAGAAGAGAGAGGCTGAGCGGGAATTCAAGCTGAGAAATCTGAAATAATTATGAATCTTTACGCTGAGCCGATATCGTTTCTTGACTTTCACCACCCATTAGTGATAGAATGAGCCGATATATCAGTTACAGGATCACATTATCCTGATAACTACGGAACAGAGGTTGGAAAGATGAGTCAGGAAAAAGTAGACCGTTATAAAGAGGAAAAGAAAAACAGAGCTAAAAATATGAAACGTGCCAAGATCAAAAAGGTGCTGATCATATTGCTCGTAGCTATTGTTCTGGGTGCAGCCATCGGTATCCCCCTTGGAAGGTGGATATACGATTATAAGCAGAACCATGTGAAGGAAGAGGATGTGTTCATATCTTCCCATGACTATGACAGCTGGTTCGACAATTTCTGGGTAGAAAACTACTCAGACTTCTACACAGGCGCTTCACTTGCTTCGGAGGACACTTCAGAAGAACCTACTGAAGAAGCTTCTTCAGAGGACAGCAGCGCAACAGAAACAGCATCAACTTCCGATACTACGGAAGCCGCTTCAACGACTGAAGCTCCTGCAACAGAAGATGCCGGTTCGGTACAGTAGACAGCAGTCTCTGCATAATGCAGTGTACTGTTCAATATAAACCAGGGGTTGTACTGGTTTCGACAGGGATTTAGAAATCCCGGCAGCCATCCGTGGTCCGTGATCCACGTTAAAAGTGCGGAAAAAAATAAACGCTGAAGAGAAAGATATTAACTTCGCAATTGCTGCCTAAGTGCAGCTTGTCGGCCTGAGAGTCATCCGATGCTCACAGTGTCCGGCATCGACGCAGTCGGAGAACGTTCCTCCCAAAGCTTTGAGGGTCGAAACGAATCATGAAGCTACTGAACTCTTAAGTCTGTCTTTGGACGTGAGGGAGAGGGAATGAAAAATCAAAGACTGTGATGGAAGATACCGGTATGGAAGAGTCTTTGGACGCGGGTTCGATTCCCGCCAGCTCCAAAAACCCCGGGCAGCACCCAATGGGTGCCGCCCGGGGTTTTTTTTAATAAAGGGAATCGAACGGCAAGGCCGAGTCGCGAAAGTGACGAGAGAAAAACCCGGTGGGTCCTTCGAGCCGCAGCCCGGCTTTTCATTTTGTTTTCTGTTTCAGTAGCTTCCGGATGCAGCAAAGCGAATATGCCTTCAGCCGGTCGGGATCTCCCAGCAGGCTGTCCCCGGCAGAAATGGCAGTGCATTTTTTATCCTCAGGCTTTTCATATACAGGAAGCCCCGTATAATCCTGCTGCGGAATGAAAAAGCCCTGTTCAGAATCCCGAGTGACTTTATTAATCCATATACCGTCACAGATCTTCAGCGAAAGAAATGCTTTACTTCCCTCACCATGAAGTGCGGTGCCGGATAAGGATACGAAAAGCTCCTTCGGCAGCGGTGAGGCAAGCTCAAGCTTTATACATAGTTCAAGTATTCCGCCTTTCTCATTGATACTGATATCTTTGATATCATAACTGCCGCAGCAGAGCATGGTCAGGGCATGCAGCTCTGCAAGGTGGAACATGCCATCCATATCATCCCTGTTATGGAGCAGTACAAGATCACGGGCTCTCTGACTTCCGGATGAGAGAAAACTCAGATAAACATCTATCAGCTGACCGCCGTTATACTGATCCTCCCTGTTAAGCCCGAGATACAGCTCCACGGTCTTTTGTCTTACATTCGGAAGCCCAAGTGCATATTTGTAGGGCCTGATCTCTTTATAAAGATCCACGGAGCGAAGCCCCGACATAATATCGCTTATGGTTTCCCCGGTCTGAAGCTTTATCTTTTCAATACGCCCCCGGACAAAGGGAATATCAAAGGTGTCACCATTGAAATGGAACAGTACCTCCTTATCCTCCAGAAGCTCCATAAAATACCGGATCATTTCCGGCTCACTGCGTCCGTCATCGTTGAAAAGCTGCAGGATATGCCATTCACCGTCCCTGTACAGATTGATCCCGATAATATAGATAAATGAACTGCGGGGAGTAAGTCCGGTGGTCTCAAGGTCAAACATGGCAACCTTATCCCGCCCGTACTGTGCGGCCAGACAATCCCAGGCGGATATAGCTGACTTACTTATTTTTTCATCAAATATAATCATTTGTCATACCATTTTTTACAGATTTGTGTTAGAATAAGTATAACATATTTTTTTGTTGTTGAAAGTCTGAAAAAATATGTTATAATCATGAAATAGAGACTATTATGTTAATATGGAGGGAAGTTGTAACATGATTCAACCGATTGACATCAAAACACAGACGTTTAAAAAAGGCCTTTTCGGTTATAAGGCAACTGACGTGGATTCCTTTAAAGAGACTGTTTCACGTGCTTATGAGGAAGCGTTTAATGAGAATGCCAAACTTAAAGAGGAAAACGATCGTCTGAATAAAGTAATCGAAGAAAACCGGCTGAAGCTGTTTGAGTTGGAAAAGCAGCTCGCAGGTAATGGCGGTGACGCGAAGAAGGATGCCAAAAAGGGTGGTAAGGCAGAGGATGCTAAGAAGGCTGATTCCTCAGCTACATCCAAATTCTTCAAGCAGGCAGAGGAAACAACCGTTATCGGCGGAGACGATGATGAAGTTTTCGTAGGTGAGATTGAAGAGGCACGGAAGCCGAATAAGGCCATGATCGGCGATGGGGAAGAAGAAGGCGGCGACGACTTCGAGTTCCTGTAAATCGAGATTGAAAGACTTAAGAAAGAGTGCTGCGACAGCGGCACTCTTTCTTAGATAGCAGCTGTCCTTAATAAGGACGTCAGAATGTGCTGCCATATATGGAGATTAAAGCATGATTGCATATATCCGCGGAAATGTGGTTTCTTCAGAAGAAAACACAGTGATCCTTGAATGTTTTGGGATCGGATACGAGATACATACTACAGGGCGTGAGATTTCACGGCTCATAAGTGAAGGCGCCGATGAGGTGCTTCTTTATACCCATCTACAGATCCGTGAAGATGAGAGGGTTCTGTTCGGCTTTTCGGAAAAATCGGATCTTAACAATTTCAAGCGTCTCATTTCCGTCAACGGAGTGGGCCCCAAGGCAGCGCTGTCTGTTATGAATGCCCTTACTGCAGAGGAATTATATCTCGCGGTTCAATCCGGAGATTCCAAAACCATAGGAAAGGCCAACGGCATAGGTCCGAAAACCGCTCAGCGGATAGTTATGGAGCTTAAGGATGCGCTTGATCCATATGGAACAGCAGATATCATTTCATCCGAAGATCAGGGATCTGCAGACGGAAATGTCATCAGAGATGTTACCGATGCTCTTGAAGCACTGGGATATTCCCGTACCGAAGCCATGCGGGCGGTGCGCGGAGTTAAAGGCGGAGCGGAAATGAAGACCGAAGAGCTTCTGTCCGCTGCGCTCAGAAAGTTATAATACAGCTGAGAGGATCACCAATGGAGAAAAGGATCATAACAACCGAGGTCATTCAGGAGGAAGATAAGCAGGAAGCAGGTCTTCGTCCAACATCCCTTTCGGAATATATCGGTCAGGATAAAGTGAAGAAGAATCTCCGTGTGTTCATCGAAGCCGCTAAAAAGAGGCATGAATCCCTTGATCATGTACTGCTTTACGGTCCTCCGGGACTTGGCAAAACTACCCTTGCCGGTATCATTGCCGAGGAAATGGGTGTACAGATCAAGATCACCAGCGGCCCCGCCATAGAAAAACCGGGCGAGATCGCAGCCATCCTCAATAATCTCTCAGAAGGAGACGTGCTTTTTATTGATGAGATCCATCGGCTTAATAAGCAGGTGGAGGAAGTGCTTTATCCCGCGATGGAGGATTTCGCCATAGATATCGTGATCGGCAAGGGTGAAAGTGCAAGATCATTAAGACTTTCGCTGCCTCATTTCACTCTGGTAGGCGCGACCACAAGAGCAGGAATGCTTTCCGCTCCCTTAAGGGACCGCTTCGGAGTGGTGGACAGACTTGAGTTTTATTCAATAACCGAACTGATGCAGATCATCCTTCGTTCCGCAAAGGTTCTTGGACTTACCATAGACGATGAGGGCGCACTGGAGATAGCAAAACGTTCAAGAGGTACACCGCGTCTGGCCAACCGTTTTCTTAAACGTGTAAGAGATTTCGCAGAGGTTGAACATTCCGGTAAAATAGATTATACTATAGCCTGTAGGGCGCTTGATCAGCTTGATGTTGACAGTGCCGGCCTCGATGTAACCGACAGGAATATACTTACTACCATAATCAGGCAGTTTCACGGCGGCCCGGTGGGACTTGATGTCCTGGCAGCCGCAATAGGAGAGGATGCAGGCACACTGGAGGATGTATATGAGCCTTATCTGATAAAGAATGGTTATATACATCGTACACCCAGAGGAAGAGTTGCTTCCGAGGAGGCATATCGTCAGCTTGGACTTCAGGATCTTTTGAAGAAGGATAAAGAGTAAGGGGAGGATGAAATGGCACAGAAAACTGATATACCGGTAGTGATCAACGGAAAGGTTTATACACTCAGCGGATATGAGGGGGAGGATTATCTGCAGAATGTGGCCACCTACATTAACGGAAAGATCGCCGAATGCAAGACTTCGGAGACCTACCGGAGAATGAGCGCAGAGTATCAGGGCGTCCTTCTCGCACTTAATATAGCAGATGATTATTTTAAAGCAAGATCCAGGGCAGATGAGGTTTCGAGGGATGATTCCGAGAAGGAGCAGCAGCTCTATGATCTCCGTCACGAAGTAATAGAAGCACAGATAAAGCATGAGGCTGCCTTAAAGCTGGTGGAAGAATATAAGGAACAGATCAATGCTCTGCAGAGAAAGATAGTTCAGCTTGAGGCGGAAAAGGATCGTAATCATGGAAAATCATAAACCGGAAATACTTGCTCCCTGCGGAACTCCGGCAGCTTTTCATGCAGCCCTCAATGCGGGAGCTGACGCGATGTATATGGCCCTGAAGCAATTCGGAGCCAGAGCTTATGCTGCAAATTTTGAATTAAATGAGCTTCTTCAAGCAATTGAAGAGGCTCATTTGCATGAACGGAAAATATATCTCACGCTGAATACACTGCTTACAGATAAAGAACTGGACAGCATACCTGAACTGATGGATCCTCTGTATAATGCGGGACTTGATGCCGTACTGATACAGGATTTCGGCCTTTACAGACTTTTAAGAGAGCGGTATCCGCTGCTCCCGCTGCATGCCAGTACCCAGATGAATATTTGTTCCGTTGAGGGAGCGAAATATGCAAAGGAGCTTGGCTTCAGCCGGGTTGTACCGGCGAGAGAGCTGTCTCTTACAGAACTGTCCGAGATACGTGAAAAAGCTGACATAGAGGTTGAAGCCTTTGTTCACGGCGCCATGTGTTACTGCTACAGCGGAAGATGCTATCTCAGTTCATTTCTCGGCGGAAGGAGCGGAAACAGGGGAAGATGCGCCCAGCCCTGCCGCAGGATGATCAGCGGAAGCTACCTTTTCTCAATGAAGGATCTCTGCACTCTTACAGATATCCCCGACCTTGTAAAAGCCGGTATAGATTCACTGAAGATCGAAGGACGGATGAAGAATGAATACTATGTTGCCGCAGTGGTTGATGCCTATAAAACCATAAGAGACGATGCATACAGCGGCTCTTATTCCGTAGAAAAGGCTGAAAAGCTTACAGAAAGACTTAAGGATGTCTTTCACCGCGGAGGCTTTACCCACGGTTATCTTCATCAGTACAGCGGTAAAAACATGATAGATCCCACCATGCCCGGAAGGGCAGGCGTGGTAATAGGAAGTATAGCAGCCGTAAAACAGGGTATGATCGATATTCAGCTGGAACGTGATCTTTATCGTGAGGATGCTCTTGAGCTCCGTATCAATACAGAAGAAGAGCCTGTAAAGCTCACATCTTCCGAATCTGCCGGAGCGGGAGAGAAGGTAACTCTCCGTGCTTCTGCAACAAGGCGTCTTTCTTCAGGTATGAAGGTATACAGAGTAAGAAATGCACGTCTTAAGCAGTATATCGAAGACAGTATACTATCACAGCCACCTAAGATCCCCGTCAGGGCTCATTTCACCCTGTCGGCCGGAGAACCGTCAGTCCTTAAACTTACAGCCTTGAAAAATGGCGGCGTGATCAGTGTCAGCTGTACCGGAATGAGGGCCGAAGCTGCAGCAAACCGTCCGGTCACCGATGCAGTGATAACAGAAAAGATCGGAACATTTTCCGATACGGATTTCAGCCTTTCAGAGCTGTCCATAGATAATGACCGCAAAAGCTTTCTTGCTTCAGGAGAGATCAAAAGACTCAGGCGTGAGGGTATCGGAAAACTTAGAGCCCTGCTTATTGAGGCGTCCCGTCCCTATTCCCATGCCTCAGCTGTTGACGATGCTGCACCACCGGAGCTCCCGCAATTTAACGAGGAACCTTTAGGCTTTACTGATCCTGAACTCATGAATGCCGGGCCTGTATGTGAGGTCACATCGATCCGTCAGGCCAGATTCCTCATGCTGCTTTCAAAAAAGCCCTCAGTCATCATCTTCAGAAATGATCTCAGATACATGGACCCCGATGAACTGGTGCTCTTCGGAAGAGAGCGGGGAGAAGTGAGATTTCTGGTAGGATTTCCGTCGGTATACAGAAGCATCATCGATGATCAGCTGACGGAAAGACTTTTACAAGCGGCGCTTACACTCGACGGTGCTTACATACCCGGGATCGACAGTTTTTCTCTGCTGCGCCGGAAGCTCAGGGAAAATCCGGAT
>ONWK01000126.1 GCA_900321505.1 uncultured Eubacteriales bacterium | reverse complement strand
TTCAATGTACATGGCGGAGATATTATAGTTAGTTGCAGAGGTACTATTGGAGAAACGTTTGTTGTACCTGACAACGCGCCATTAGGAATTATGCATCCTTCCATCATGAAGATCAGATTAAAGGATGGTGTATATGATAAAGGCTACTTTAATGATCTTCTATACACTAGGTTAAAGAAACATGAAGCTGAAGCTAATGGAAGTGGAGTTAAAATGGCTATTTCTGCCAACAAACTGGGAGAAGAGTTTTTTCCAGTACCGTCTATCCAGCAACAAAAGGAAATAGAAGGGCAGTTATCGTTGGTTCGTAAAATAATTAGTCAAAGAGGAGAGGAGCTATCAGCTCTAGACAACCTCATCAAAGCCCGATTTGTCGAGCTCTTTGGCGATCCTGTAAGAAACTCAATGGAATGGGAAACATACCAACTTGATGAATGCTTAGAAAGGATCGATAACGGAAAGAGTTTCGTTTGTTCTGATAAACCTAGAGAAGACAATTATCCGGCAGTCCTTAAGCTTAGTGCTGCAACTTATGGGGATTATAGGCCATCAGAGAACAAGGCATTGCTGGATGAAAAACAGTTTGTTGAAAGCGCAGAAGTTCATGCGGGTGATTTGCTTTTTACCAGAAAAAATACTCCTGAACTTGTTGGGATGGCAGCATATGTTCAAGATACACCATCAAAACTTATGATGCCGGATCTTATTTTTCGATTAGTGCCGAATAAAAAAATGAATGCCGTGTTTTTATGGCTACTTATAAATTGCAAAGAATTCAGACCAGTGATACAGGCAATATCTGGTGGGTCGGCAAAATCAATGTCTAATATATCAAAAGAACGACTTGGGAAAATTAAAGTCATATGCCCACCAAGAGAGTTACAAGACAGCCTGGTTCCGTTTATAAAACAAGTCGACAAATCAAAACTTGCATTACAACAATCGCTGGATGAGACTCAGTTGCTTTTCGATAGTTTGATTCAAGAATACTTTGGTTAAGAAATTGATATTTATAGGGATGAATAATGGAGTTTATTAGACTAGGAGACGTTGCAACATATATTAATGGTTATGCATTTACACCTGAAGATCGAGGTGATGTAGGCTTGCCTATCATCCGAATACAGGATTTAACGGGTAATGCATACGATTTAGGTTTTTATGATGGAGAGTATCCTGAAAAAATAGAAATCAATGATGGCGATGTCTTGATTTCGTGGTCTGCTAGCTTGGGTGTGTATGTCTGGAATAGAGGCAAAGCACTATTAAATCAGCATATTTTCAAAGTCGATTTTGACAAGGTTGAGATAGACAAAAACTATTTCGTATACGCGGTTAGACAAAAGTTGGGAGAAATGGCTTCTAAGACGCATGGTGCTACAATGAAGCACATTATCAAGAAAGATTTTGATGCTACCCTGATACCGTTCCCATCATTAGAAGAACAGGAATTGATTGCAACTAATCTTGATAAAGTTGCGAATATTATTAAAGCAAGAAGTGAAGAATTGAATAAGCTGGATGATCTCATCAAAGTCCGATTTGTCGAGCTCTTTGGAGATTTGAGAATAAATCCTAAGGGCTGGAGTATCCAAACTTTTGATGAATTGTCTGAATTGATAACTGATGGCGAGCATGCTACTCCGAAGCGTACATCGGAAGGGATATACCTTCTATCCGCAAGAAATGTTCTTAATCATGCAATTCAACTTAATGATGTAGATTATATTGATCAGGAAGAATATGATCGTATATCTAAGAGAATAGTTCCTAAAGAAGGAGATGTGCTTATTTCGTGCTCAGGGTCAGTTGGACGGTGTTGCAGCGTTCCTGAAGGGTTGAAGTTCCAAATGGTAAGAAGTGCTGCTTTAATAAGGTTTAAGAATGTTATTTCACCATTATTTGCAGAATACATGATTACTTCGGATTTTGTTCAGGAGCAAATCAATGCTTCAAAAACTGCTTCTTCTCAGGCTAATTTATTTCAGGGAAAAATTGCTAAGTTGAAGGGATTTGTTCCACCAGTAGAGTTGCAGAATGAATTTGCAACCTTTGTCAAACAAGTCGACAAATCAAAAGCTGTAGTCGAGAAGGCACTCAATGAAGCCCAAATACTGTTTGATAGTCTGATGCAAAAATACTTTGGATAACAGATCTCACAATCAAAATTTGACAGCCGATGCAAGAGTATTTTGGATAGGAAGGAGGTACAACGCATGACCGCTCGGAAACCTTCGGTTTCCTCGCTGTGTGGCTGTCGCCACACAGCACGTCGATCCATCTGAAACAATCCATTGCAAGCAAGCTTGCATGTCTTGTTTCAAATGGATCGGCGGTCATGCGTTGCTCGTAGCTATGACAAATTTCGATTATCTGAAAAAAGAGCCGAAATTCGATACGTTTTCTGATGTGGCGATTACGGCCGAGAGAATATTATATATAGACCCTACCTCCAGTGTTATCAACTGCCGCAGAGCGATGGAATTTGCTATAAAGTGGATGTATTCAGTTGATGCATCCCTTACCATGCCCTATCAGGATAATCTGATAAGTCTTATGAGCACAGAAGAATTCCGGGATATTATCGATGAAGACCTTATGAAACGTATGGATTTCATCCGAAAGATGGGAAACAATGCGGCTCATTCAGGCAGGGAGATTTCTGAGGATCAGGCGGTTCTATGTCTTGAGAATCTTCAGATATTCTTTGATTTTGTTTGCTATTGCTATGCCGACGAGTATGAAGAGCATATCTTTGATAGGTCTTTGCTGGTAAAGGATGAAAAAGCTCAGGTAAATAAGGAATTCCCGGATGTAGATATTGAAAAGCTCATTGTGGAAAATTCTGCATTAAAGAAAGAACTGACTTCACGCCGTGAAGAACAGGTTGAGACTTATGTTCCGAAGCCGCTTGATCTTTCGGAGTATAAGACACGTAAAATCTATATCGATGCAATGCTTATGGATGCGGGTTGGAAGGAAGGCTCTGACTGGATCAATGAAGTAGAGCTTTTCGGAATGCCGAATAAATCGGAGGTGGGATACGCGGATTATGTTCTGTATGACAATTCACATAAGCCGCTTGCGGTTATTGAGGCAAAAAGAACCTGTGTCGATGTATCAAAGGGACGTCAGCAGGCAAAGCTTTATGCGGATTTATTGGAAAAGCAGTATAAGAGAAGACCGTGCATTTTCCTGACAAATGGTTTTGATACAAGAATTATAGATGGTCAATATCCGGAGAGAAAGGTTGCCTGCATCTATTCCAAGGCTGACCTTGAAAAGATGTTTAATCTCAGAAGGATGCGGACATCTCTTGATCATATAAACGTAGATAAAAAAATAGCCGGCCGTTACTACCAGGAAGCTGCTATAAAGGCAGTATGCGACAGCTTTGATAGGAAGAATCGTCGTAAAGCGCTTCTTGTCATGGCTACAGGATCCGGCAAGACAAGAACTGTAATCGAACTGTGTCATGTTCTCCTTGATGCGGGATGGATCAAGAATATTCTTTTCCTTGCGGATAGAACATCTCTTGTAACGCAGGCGAAGAGAGCGTTTGTGAATAACTATGCTTCTCTTTCTGTAACAAATCTATGTGACGAAAAAGACAATTATAATGCACACTGCGTTTTCTCGACCTATCAGACAATGATGAACTGTATTGATTCTGTAAAGGTTGAGGATCAAAAGCTGTTTACCAGCGGACATTTTGATCTTGTGATATGTGATGAGGCTCACAGGTCCATTTATAATAAATACAGGGATATCTTTACCTACTTTGATGCGCCGCTTGTAGGTCTTACAGCTACGCCTAAGGATGATATCGATAAGAATACTTATGAGATATTTGAACTGGAGCCCGGAGTTCCGACTTACGGATACGAGCTTGGACAGGCCGTAACCGACGGATATCTTGTAGATTTCCTGTCTGTGGAGACTAAGCTGAAATTCATAGAACAGGGCATCGTGTACGCGGATCTTTCCGATGAGGATAAGGCGGTTTATGAAAGTACTTTTGAAATGGAAGACGGAGAGGTACCGGAATCCATAAGTTCATCAGCGCTTAACTCCTGGATTTTTAATGAGGATACCATTCGTCAGGTGTTGCACACAGTTATGACAGAAGGTATCAAGATAGACTATGGTCAGAAGCTTGGAAAGACAATCATCTTTGCTAGAAATCATGATCATGCGGAAAAGATTCATGAGATATTTAACAAGGATTATCCTCACTTGAACGGCTTTGCTCAGGTTATCGATAACAGGATAAAATATGCCCAAACTTTGATAGATGATTTCTCCGAACCTGATAAACTTCCGCAGATAGCAATATCCGTTGATATGATGGATACCGGTATCGATGTGCCGGAAGTACTGAATCTTGTATTTTTCAAGAAGGTGATGAGTTACGCCAAGTTCTGGCAGATGATAGGCAGAGGGACCAGACTTTGTCCGGGACTTATTGACGGAGAAGACAAGAGCAAGTTTTATATCTTTGACTTCTGTGGTAATTTTGAGTTCTTCCGTATGAGCAAGGGAAAACCTACTGCAAATATGATTGCCCTTCAGGGAGCAATATTTAATCTGCAGTTTGAGATAGCGTATAAACTTCAAGATCTGGAATATCAGGTAGACAGGCTTATTGCATATCGGAGTGCATTGGTAGAGATGATGACAGGAAAAGTGCAGGAGCTTCCGCGTGAAAACTTTGCGGTACGGCAGCACCTGAAATATGTTGACTTATATTCGGATGAGACTAATTATCAGACACTGACATACGAAGACACATTACTTGTCCGGCAAGAGTTAGCTCCGCTGATCATTCCAAACAGAGACGCAGCGAGTGCGGTACGTTTCGATGCGCTTATGTACGGCATAGAGCTGGCATATCTGATAGGAAAGAAATACGGTAAGGCCCGCAGTGATCTGTTTAAGCGTGTCAGGGGCATTGCAAGCGTTGCCAATATTCCGGAAATAAAGGTACAGGCAGAACTTATTGATAAGATCCTTCACACGGACTATATCGATAATTGCGGTATCAATGAGTTTGAGGAAATCAGAGAAAAACTTCGTAATCTTATGAAGTACATCCCTCAAACAAAATTACGTTATGATACAAACTTTGAGGATGATATCCTGGATGTTTCATGGAATGAATCAGAGCTTGAAAACGATGATCTTAAGAATTATAAGGCGAAAGCAGAGTATTACATACGTGAGCACCAGGATAATGAGGCGATCAGGAAGCTTAAGTCCAATATACCGTTGTCACATAGTGATATAGAAGCGTTGGAAAAAGTCCTTTGGTCAGAACTGGGTACAAAGGAAGAATATGAGCAGGAATACGGCTCGAAACCCTTGGGCGAGCTGGTTCGTGAAATTGTTGGTCTTGATATGAATGCGGCCAAATCAGCATTCTCAGAGTATTTGGAGAGCAATAACCTTGACAGCAGGCAGATATACTTTGTGAACCAGATTGTTGAGTATATCGTTCATAACGGAATGATGAAGGATCTGTCCGTGCTTCAGGAATCTCCTTTTACAGATCAGGGAAGCGTGGTAGAATTATTTACGGATCTTAATGTCTGGATGGGAATCAGGAAGGTTATAGAAAGCATAAATGATAACGCAACAGCGGCGTGATCATTTATGCTCTGCCGGCCTTATAGCGGGCTTTTTCCTCATACATCAGTCTGTCGGATTCCCTGAGCATTTCATTCGGATCAGTTCCGACGGACAGACCGAAGGAGCAGGAGTATTCGGTTGCGGCAACCCCATCCCTTAAATCCTTCAGAAGCTGCTGCATCTCCTCTTCGCTCTGGCGTATGCAGAAGATGACGAATTCATCTCCGCCGATACGGTAGATCCAGTTTTTGGAGCTGGAGTTTTTAAGAAAACACTCTGAAAGTGTTTTCAGGGCTTTATCTCCGGCCGAATGTCCCTCTGTATCGTTCAGTATCTTCAGGTTGTTCATATCAATGGATATGACACCGGTTATTCCGGAATGGTTTTTTTGGATATCCGTATAGAATACCTGCCGGTTGAACAGACCGGTCAGAGCATCCAGCTTTGTATGCTGTATGTATATGTGAAGATAATACAGCGTTATTCCTACGATAAAGGTCATGTTGAAGAGACCGTCAACCTGGAAGAATATGGTCAGGATCACGGTGAGAATGGCGGCTGACATGAAATAAAGTATAAGCAGCCACTCGTGGCCATGACGGCTTTCGAAGGATTTGAACAGTGCCACACACAGCCCGAGTACATAAAGCAGGCCTACAGCAATGAAGGTATACCCAAGCGGACCTCTTAAAAAGTTATTAGTTTCACTATAGCTGAAGGCGATATCACTGAAAAATGCCGTGCAGTAGACCAGTGCATTCAGGATCGCAGGTATCAGAGTTAAAAGTTTCACCCTGTGATATATCATAAAGATCGCAAGCATGATCACTGTCGGACGAAGCGTATATCCGAGAACAGAGAACAGAATACGAAAAGTAGTCGGCTCCGGCAGATCACTGAACCACGATTCCATATAGTCTATAACACTGAGACTGATAATGATCCCTATGATCCAGCGCAGGATGTGGATAGATATACGGTCCAGATAGACATCATAGATTGTGATCGTTATGATACCGGTGCAGGCGATGAGCAATATGTAGTTTTGAATCACGTAATCCTGAATTCCCATATTTTTACCTGTGTCTTTCCGGACATTTCTTTTCTGAACAGCTATATGGATATGGTATGATACCATAAAGAACCTTAAAATGCAATAATAGATGAACGGCCGGCAGGCCGGAAGGGAGGAACTGCTGATAAAAATGAGACTGAAGAAAATAAATGCAATTCTTGGACTTCTGCTTATGGCGGCCTGTCTTACGCATATAGTATTTGAGATCTTTGACGGACTTTCCGGCTGGGAGAAGCAGACTTATGTCGTGATGACAGCCCGTATATGCGGGACAATAGCGATATTCCATGTGCTGATCAGTATCGGAATGATATTTTTTGTCCATGATAAAAAGGGGCTGGGGGCGTATCCGGGGAAAAACATGGGTACCCTGATACAGAGGATCAGCGGTCTTATGATGATCATTCTGCTGGCCATTCATGTAAGGCTGTCGCAGATCATTTCCGCCCATCAGGAGGAAGAAACCGGATTTTTTATCCTTTGCATAACGGTTATGATCCTGTTCTATCTTACCGTATTCGTTCATATAGCGCTTTCCTTTACCAGAGCGCTGATAACCCTTGGCGCGATCACATCGAGGAAAAAGAAGGATCAGCTTGACGTGGTATTAAGGGTGATAACGGGTCTTGGTTTCCTTGCGTCTTCGATACTAATGACCTGGGCATACAGTCAGCTGCTGGGAACGGGAGGTGGAGCATGAAAAAGGTATTGGTTATAGGAAGCGGGATCTCCGGCCTTACTACGGCTATCGAATGCGCTTCAGCGGGTATGCAGGTATCTCTGGTTTCGCCCTTTCCGTCAGAGAGGGCTCAGTCCGTTCTGGCTGCAGGAGGTATAAATGCAGCGCTGGATCATAAGGATGAACAGGATTCGGTGGAATCCCATATCGAGGATACGCTGAAGGGCGGCTGCTATATAGCGGGAAAAAAGGCAGTGACCGGTCTGTGTGAGACCGCGCCGGAGATCGTGGAGTGGCTTGAACATCTGGGTACGGTATTTTCGCGGACAGATAAAGGAAAGATTGATCAGAGGGCCTTCGGAGGCCAGTCCCACAGAAGGACCTGCTTCTGCGGCGCATCTACGGGAAAGCAGATAGTGACGGCGCTCGTAATGGAAGCAAGACGCTATGAGGGCATGGGGCGGATCAGACGCCTGCTCTGGACGGATTTTCATTCCGGCCTTATCAGGGACGGCGTATGTTATGGCGCAAGGCTCTTTAATGAGGGCACGCGAGGCCTTGAGGATGTGACGGCAGATGCGGTGGTCATAGCCACAGGCGGTCAGAATGCCCTTTTCGGCAAGACTACCGGTTCCACTCAATGTGACGGTTATACAGCCGGCAGGCTCTTCCTTCAGGGGGCGGAGTTGAAGAATCTGGAATTCATCCAGTACCATCCCACCACCATTCATACAGGGCAGAAGAAAATGCTGATCTCCGAGGCAGCCCGGGGTGAAGGGGGAAGACTTTACTGTGAAGATGGCGGTAAGAGGGTCTACTTCATGGAGGATAAATACGGGGAAAAGGGAAATCTCATGCCCCGCGATGTGGTCTCGAGGGAAATGTATGAGCTGAAAAAGCCGGTATTTTTGGATGTAACATTTCTGGGAAAGAAACGGATACTGGAGAGGATCCCCGAGATCTACGATCTCTGCATGAAGTTCCGGGGAATCGATATAACAAAGGAAAGTATTCCGGTGGAGCCCTCGGTGCATTTCTTCATGGGCGGACTGGCAGTAAATTTGAAGCATGAGACACGGATAAAGAATCTTTACGCAGTGGGTGAATGTGCCTCCATGTATCACGGGGCAAACCGTCTCGGCGGAAATTCACTTCTTGCCGCCGTATACAGCGGACGGGTTGCAGCCCGCGCCATAGCTGAGTCTGAGGGAAGCGGAGCGGCGCCGGATTTTTCCGCGGAGCTGGCGGAGGACCTGAAGAAGCTGGAGGCGGGATATGCCATAGAGAAGGGCTTCTCCGTCGCACATGTTAAAAAGCTGCTG
>ONWK01000047.1 GCA_900321505.1 uncultured Eubacteriales bacterium | reverse complement strand
GCTATCAAGATTCCTGCAGCTACTGTTCCTAAGTTCAAGGCTGGTAAGGCTCTTAAGGATGCTGTAAACGGCGCTAAGAAGAAATAAATTTTGAATTCTGGAATATGATATTCATGAAATGCGGAGCTTTGTGCTCCGCATTTTAATGTGTGGCGGGCATGCCGTCAGTCTGAGGCGATCTGTTCGATTCTACTTGTAAACAGGTTTGCTTATAAGTTAAAATTAAAGCAATCGTGAGAATATGTCACGGTCTGCGGCCACAGATCCGATACGGATGTGGCACACAGGATACATAGGGAAATTTACAGAGACGGGAGGCAAAAGCATGGAAATATCAAAAGTTTACTTTACGGATTTCAGGACTGTTTTGGGAGTCAGCCTCCCGGCTAAGCTTCAGAAGCTGATAAGAAAAGCGGATATCGGATCCATTGACATGGACGGAAAATTCGTAGCCATCAAGATGCATTTCGGTGAGCTGGGCAATCTCGCATACTTAAGGCCGAATTATGCCAAAGCTGTTGCGGATGTTGTAAAGGAAAACGGCGGACTGCCTTTTTTGACCGACTGCAATACGCTGTATCCCGGCAGCAGGAAGAACGCACTTGAGCATATGGACTGTGCAAACATAAACGGCTTTAATACAATAACCACCGGCTGCCAGATAATCATAGCTGACGGTCTCCGTGGAACGGATGACGTGGCAGTGCCGGTTCCAAACTGGGAGTACTGTGAAGAAGCATATATCGGTCGTGCCGTAATGGATGCGGATGTGTTTATCTCACTTACCCATTTTAAGGGACATGAGCAGGCAGGGTTCGGCGGCGCTATAAAGAATATCGGCATGGGCTGTGGAAGCCGTGCCGGAAAGATGCAGCAGCACAATAGCGGACATCCCCATGTGATCACGGAGCAGTGCAGAGGCTGCAGGAGATGTGCAAAGGAGTGCGGCTCGGATGCCATAAGCTATGAGGGAAATAAGGCATTCATATCACCGGATAAATGCAAAGGCTGCGGACGCTGCATAGGCGCATGTGCTTTTGATGCTATTGAAAATGATAACTGGGATGCGCCCCAGATGCTTGGCAGGAGAATGGCAGAATATACTGCCGCGGTAGTAAGCGGAAGGCCCTGCTTCCATATAAGCCTGATAACCGATGTGTCGCCCAACTGTGACTGTCATGGTGAAAATGATGCGCCTATCCTTCCGGATATCGGAATGCTTGCGTCCTTCGATCCGGTGGCACTGGATCAGGCCTGTGTAGATCTTTGTCAGAAAGCGTCACCCATCAGGAACAGCCAGCTGGGTGATAATATGGCAAGCGAGCATTTCCATGACCATGGTGATGTATGGCATAACAGCAATCCTAATGTTTCCTGGGCTGAAACCCTGGAGCATGCAGAAAAGATAGGTATAGGAACCAGGGAATATGAACTGGTTGTAATGAAGTAGGTATGAAGAGGAAAAATATAATCGAGGAGGTCATGCACTTTCTTGCGCATAACAGTTTTCTTTTTACTGTTGTAATAATGTGCCTTGTGCATGTAAACCTCCTGGCTATTACATTTTTTGCAAATGTTCCGCCACTGGCGATATCAAATGCCGTTAGTGTCATTGTTTACCTGTTCTGCATCATCCTGTGCAGGTCAGGGCATATAATGCCGGTGTACGTGAGCATTCTTATGGAAGTGGCATGTTACTCGGCCCTGGCTGTATATTATATTGGCTGGAAAAGCGGTTCGGCTAATTTCCTTTTTTCCATTGTGCCGATAATCATATATTTCGGCTGTTATCTCTTTAAAGCCCGGAAACGGTGGATCATTGTAGCTGTACTTGCTCTGGATTTTTTGATGTATGCCCTTCTGTACATAGGCCATAAGGATGTGGCTCCTATTTTTGTGATCAATGATGTGGCCAATACATCTATGATGCTCTTTGCATCATTTGTGATGTTTTTCAGCGTGGTCTTTTATATTTCCATATTTATCTATGCTGATGAGTATACAAGGATAACCCTCGAGCAGGAGAATAAGCAGCTTTCGGCTGAAGCCCAGGAAGATGCTCTGACAAGAACACTCAACCGCAGAGGCTTTACACCGGTGATAACGGAACTGATGAAAGGTGATGCGTCAAATCATTTCTGTATTGCATTCTTCGACATTGATAATTTCAAACGTATCAATGATACCTATGGGCATGACTGCGGTGACGAGGTGCTGAGGCATGTGTCGGCGGTGGCCAGAAAAGAAATGAACGGCTGTGAAATATGCAGATGGGGCGGCGAGGAATTCATAATCCTTATGAGGGATTATGATATGGCCGTTGCAAAGCAGAAAATGGAATACTTAAGAAAATGCATAGAGACTACTCCGACGGTATTTTTTAACAACCACATACCGGCAACCATTACTATCGGACTTGAGGAATATGCAGAAAAATATAATGATCCTGATGAGCTGATCAAGGTGGCTGATGAGAGGATGTATTACGGAAAGCAGCACGGAAAGAATATAGTGATATCAGAGGGAGGTAATGCCGCATAAAAGTCGGCTGAAGGGGGAGATATGAAAAATAAAGCTATCGGAAAAATGTTCATGGCGGCAGTTCTGTCCGCCTCATTTCTTGCGGGCTGTGCAGGCAGCAGTGGCACAGCAGGCAACTCAGCAGATGTTGAAGAAGAAGAGACTGCCGCGGAGGCAGAAGCAGGGGAAGCCGGGGCGACCGACTCTTCATCAGGTGATGATGTAAACAGATCAGGTCAGCATAACGATAATGATTCCCTTGACAATGAGAATGGTGACCTTCAGTCTTCCGGGATCGATCCGAACTACAGGCAGCTTAGGTTCTATGCCAGACAGATGTCAAATTATGTCTATGATGCTGAGCTTGATATGATTGCATTAAAAGCAGAGGCTACGCATATAGAACTGCTGGATGAAGACCTGCCGCAGCTTAAAGCAGTAATAGATGAATACAGCAAGAACAAGGAAGATATCGTATATGGAGAGACATTTGAGGAGCTCAAAAAGGAAGTCAGAGAATATATCCCTGATATGGGAGATTATTCTGAAGGATTCTCCATAAAGTACGATACCACGATCATTAGGGCGGATACAGCTGTCACCTGTCTTCTTACCTACTATGGGGATTATACCGGAGGGGTTCACGGAAATTACTGCTACTACCCT
>ONWK01000212.1 GCA_900321505.1 uncultured Eubacteriales bacterium | reverse complement strand
TTTTGTATCAGTCTCCACTGATACTTCTCCCAATGAAGAAAAGTCATTGACAGGATTGTTATTGATGATCAGTTTCTTGAGGTGCTTTAAAGAAGCAAGACACGATACATCTGAAATATGGTTGTTTGACAAAGAAAGTGTTTTCAACTTTGGCAAATCAGATATGGCAAATGCAAGTTCTGCCAGTCTCTCATCATCAAGCCCGCTGTCCCACATGCTCAGTGTTTTGATCTGCTTCATCCTGGCAAGAGCGCTATAATCGTCGAAGTCATTTTTTCCAAGATTCAGCTTCTTAAGCTTTGGTAAATCCACTATACAGTCTATGACAAAATCAATCGTATCATTCGTTATAAAGTCATCATAGAGATGCAGCGTTTTCAGACCTGTCATTCCTTTAAGCGGAGTATAGTCCTCAACCCTCGTACCGCTCAGATCAAGCCTGGCGATCCATGGCATGGAAGCAAGAACGCTTATGTCGCTAACAGGATTCGAATTCAGGAACAGGCCCTCAAGCTGTGTGAGATGCTTTACCGGGCTGATATCTGTTATGTCATTGTAATTCAGGTTCAGGACGGTCAGATTACGCAATTCCTGAACGAAATCAATATTTTGGATCTTGTGGTTCTCATCCACCGGTGTCAGATCCAGTTCCGTGAGATTCCATAGCTCGCTGAGGTATACAGGACCATCCCACTTATTTTTCAGACCTCGGATTTTCTCTTCTGCTGCAGGGTCATTGAATATGATTTCATGGTCGGATATTCCGGCATCATCCCAGGAAATAAACGGTTCGTCACTGTCCAATGCAGCTGTTATATTAGCCGAATTATCCTGCCAGCCAGGCCAATCTTTAACAACTCCTGTTCTTTCGCTCCAGATATCAACAATACCGACCAGACCATCCCCATCATAATCGATGCGCAGCTGATCCCCGTTTTTCAAGGCGAAGTAAGTAATATTTCCTTCAGATGAGGTGACTCTGTCGATCCTGTCACTGATGCTGTTAATGGCTGCACCATAATCCATTCCGCACTCAATTCCCAAAATGCTATAGCCTGACTTTTCTCCTCTTAAATCAAAGAAGGTAATTTCACTTTCACCGTAAGGAGCGCAAACAATAATATGATCGTTGGAGAAATCCGTTCCGTCCGATGCGTGAACATCAATCATGTCCCCCACTGCATCTACGAACTTGTAAATGTCGGTGTGCAGGTACCGGGTCAGGTCAATCGCATCGGTCTCCTCTGCCAGTCGTTCAAAACCAGACAACTGGTCTGAGTCGGTTACCTGTGCCTGATTCAGGAAATCGCTTCCTGTCACACAATCAAATTTCACGTAATGGTAGGGGAACATTCCCACACTCACTGGCTTTATGATAGCTGTACCATAGCCGATCTCCGTAAGCGCGCTGCAATTTGACGCCTCTTCATAATTCATATATAAATAATCGTCTACCGTCTCATCATATGCTAAATATAGATCTGGATCCAAAGAAAAAACTGCGAAATCAGCCTCCCGATTTCCATCTCCTAATTGTCTCACTTCTTTAACTACACTAAAATCAGTAATGGCTTCTCCATCCGCCAGGCTTCTGTAATAGTATCCGTCCTCAAAATAACAGTCATCCGTGTACGGTATCCTTCCAGCCTCTTCCTCTGAAATAGTTATTCCTGTGAGAGCGCTTAATAACAGATTGATGTTATCCAGTGACATACACGTCTTCCCATTACGTAATTCAATGTAATCATTGAAACGAGATCGGTAACACCAGTAAATAATATATTCCATCAGTTCCGGCACATCATAATGATCGGCATCAAAGTGACGCATATTGTGCGTAGTGAAGTGGCTCAAAAATGCATTGTACAAATACTGATCTTTGACCATGTCCGCTTTAACACGTTCATCCATATTTGAAATGTCTACGTCCGGATAAGGGAACACAATAATCGCATCGGAAGTGAAATCTGCCTTTTCCGATTGTGGTTCGGAGACAGACGGCTCATCAGTGTCAGCAGCCTGCGTTTGGTTCCGGAATTCTTCTCCTGTCACACAGTCATATTTCACAAGCTGAAATGGATACATCCCTCCATCCACCGGCTTAAGAATTGCTGTACCATAGCCAATTTCCGTTAGAGCACTGCTGTTTGATGCCTCTTCGTATCCCATATATAAATAGTTATCAATCGTATCATCATATTCAAAATAGCGATCCAGATCCAGAGAAAAGACGGAAAAACCGACCTCCAAATTACCATCTTCCAATTCTTTTACATCTTTGACTACACAAAAATCAGTCGTCGACTCTCCATCTCCCAGTTTTCTGTAGAAATATCCGTCTTCATAGAAATAGAATTGCTCATCCGGTACACCATTGGCAGCATCTTCTTCCGTAAATGTCAGCCCGGTGAATGCTTCCATAAACAGATTCAGATTATCCAAAGAGATCCGTGGCCACTCACCCCATTCTATATACCCGGTTGTATGCGTACGCGACAACCAACAGGTAATGAAATCCATCATGCTTTCGACATCTACATTTTCTGAATCAAAATGCCATAAGTCCATCATGGCAAAATTGCTGAGAAATGAATTATAAACAGATGGATCTTTGACCGAGCCACCTCTATCACCGATATTCTGTTCTGATACTTTATCAGAAGTCACCATTTCCCTATCCAGATATTGCTTGTCAGATACCGGCAGGAAATCAGGAAACGGATCAAGAAGACGCTCCGGATCATAATATCCAGCAAGGTCAGTAACTGCCGGTGGTTCATAGTCCCGGTCGTAGCTTCCTTCATACAGGTTCTCTTTCGTAAAGCTTTCCCCGTTCCACGCTGCATTGTACAGAGCAACCCATCCTTTATAGGACTCTGTGAAAATAAAGCCTTGCCTATAACCATAGATTGGTTGATTCGCCGCTTCCTCTTCCACCTCGCCCATGTAGTATGATGACGAATTCGCGCATCCATAAACCCAGAAATAGCCAAGATGCTTATCCACGGATTTATGGAATATCAGTTCATCAATCCCATCACCGGTAATATCACCCATTGTATAGCTAAGAACGTTATAATCTCCAAATCCGCCATATGCATCGCTTCTGTATAAAGCTTCCTCAAATGCCGAATCATAAACAGAATGATATGAATCGGCATGGCATAAAGTCGTACCGAAAACAATCATCCCGATAAACAGCATACTGATCAATACACAGATACTTCCTCTCTTCATTTTGCACCTCTCATTCCGACATTGAATTATGTTTCACTGCAGCGAACAGTATTAACAAAAGACATATAATTCAGGATGGAATTAAAAAACTGAAAAGAAAAGGCAGCCGGTTCGAAACTCATTAACATCGGCTTTTATTTATAAAGGACAGACACGTCTTTAAGAATGTGTAATTGCATTCC
>ONWK01000387.1 GCA_900321505.1 uncultured Eubacteriales bacterium | reverse complement strand
TGGGGACTTGAGAGAGACCTTTTTCTTCCCTTTAAGGAGCAGACAGGAAAGGTTGCTGCCGGAAAGTCTTATCCCGTAAGGCTTTATACGGATAAGACCGGCAGACTCTGCGCTTCCATGCGTCTTTACGAATATCTGGACAAAGAGCCGCCCTATAAAAAGGGTGATCATGTGAAAGGCCAGGTATACCAGGTGAAGCCCGGTTTCGGCGCGTTTGTCGTTGTAGAGAACCGTTACAGCGGATTGATTCATGCAAATGAGCTCTTTGACAGGATATCAATAGGTGATGCCGTGGATGTGAGGATAGTGGAGGTTCGGTCCGACGGAAAGCTGGATCTATCGCTCCGTGACACGATCCCACACCAGATGGAGCGTGATGCGGAAATGGTCATGGATGTTATTGACAGCTATGGAGGAGTGCTTCCGTTCACGGATAAGGCGGATCCCGAAAGAATAAAGGAAGAGTTCGGGCTCAGTAAAAATGCATTTAAAAGAGCGGTTGGCCATCTGCTCAGGGAGCATAAGGTGGAAATTACGGATGACAGTATAAGGAGGGTATAACAGTGAAGGAGATCATTTCAACAGACAAGGCACCGGCGGCTATCGGACCGTATTCCCAGGCAGTACGCACGGGGAATCTTCTATTCACATCAGGCATGATCCCGATCGATCCGGCGACTAATCAGCTGGTGGAAGGAGATATCGAGGTTCAGGCACATCAGGCTATCGGAAACCTCGCAGCATTGTTGGAGGCATCGGGCACGAGCCTTGACAGAGTGGTTAAAACGGTGGTTTTCATAAAGAATATGGATGATTTTGCCAAAGTAAATGAGGTATATGCATCCTTCTTTACAACCAGCTTTCCTGCCCGCAGCTGTGTGGAGGTGGCAAGGCTCCCGAAGGACGTTCTGATCGAGATAGAGGCAGTAGCAGAGATAGGATAGGATCATGGCAAAAACGATCAATTATGTTCCCAATCATGATGGGAGCAGCATTATTCTGAGCGCGATTAAAAAAAGGCTTAAGCCCGGTCTTATTTTGTTCAGTGTTCTCAGTCTGGTGATAATAGTCTGCGGTATTCTGGGCGTTGTGTCCGATAACTGGGTATTGGTGGTGGTATGCGCCTTTTTCCTGCTGCCGTTTCTTATTCCGGCTATCATTTTTCTGGTGAAATATCTTCGCCCCAGGAGCTGCAGGCCGCTTAAGCGGGATCCTCAGCTGCTTGAGAAGGGAGACCGGCTTTTCAGGACATTTACATTTCAGAATGAAGCAGCGCTCGCTTCGGCGGAGTTATTTGCCTTTAAGCCGAATCTCACCCGGGTTATCGCCACACAGGAGCTCCTGCTTATGTATAAGAGGATCGTGAATACCAATTATGGGACGCAGTATTTTGTGATGGTGGAGACGGTCAGGGAATCATTTAATATTTCATACCCAAAGGCTTTGGACGCTCCCATGGATGACGCCATCATGGCAGTGGCGCCATTCTGTCAGTATGTCAGACTTGGATACGGTGATGAAAACCTGAAATATGTGGAATATATGCGGACCATGTGGCAGGAAGCGCAGAAGTCCCAAAATCAGTTATAATTTTGCTTGACATTTGTTTTTCATGAGCATAAAATAGCAACATATTGATAAACCGTTGATGCAAAGATAACGGCAGAAGAGGTACCTCACAGAGAGCAGGGGATGCTGAGAACCCGGCGGTTACTGTCTGTCAAATGGATTGCGGAGGGAGCCCGGAAAGGGATTTGATCCTGAGTATTAGGCTACGTGAGGCGAGCGTTAATTGCCGGGGATATGATAGTATCCTGCTAATGAGCGCATATTATACATATGCGAAATGAAGGTGGCACCACGAGTATATTCGTCCTTCATCCGGAGTATATCCGGATGAAGGACTTTTTGTTTTTAAACATCTGAAAGTGTATTGCAGCGGAACCGTAGGAGCTGAAAATGTTCAGGAATTTACAGAAGGAGGTACGGCTATGGCGATCCTGACAAGCTATGAGGAGCTGAAGAAATACCGGGACGAATATCGCATTGTTCCGGTGGCAAAGGAAATCCTGTCGGACATGGTAACACCTATCGAGGTTATGCGGAGGCTCAGGAAGAAGAGCAGCAGGACATTTATCCTGGAGAGCGTTGTAAACCAGTCCTATACCGGGAGATACACATTTCTCGGATATGATCCGAAGCTGAGCATCATACTGAACCAGTATGAGATGAAGGTTGAGGAGCTTCATACCGGTGAGGTAAAGGTATACCGGATACGCCGCGGAGGAGAGGAAGCGGATGCTTTCGGAAGTCCGGCGGAGGTTCTGAGGGAGCTGCTTAAGGATTACCGGAGCCCGAAGCTGGAGGGACTGCCGAGCTTTACGGGAGGCCTGGTGGGATATTTCGCTTATGATTATATCAAATACAGCGAGCCGAAGCTGGACCTTACGGTTAAGGAGTCTGACGGTTTCTCCGACATGGAGCTTATGCTTTATGATAAATGCATCGCCTTCGACAATATCAGGCAGAGGATAGTGCTTATCACAAATGTACCTACCGGATCGCTGGAGGAAGGATATGCAAGAGCGCTTGCGGAGCTGGATGAAATGGAGCAGACCATCCTGTTCGGTGAAAAGGAGATAATACCGAAGGGACGCCTGCTTTCGGAATTAAAGCCCCTCTTTGATAAAGAGAGATACTGCAGGATGGTGGAGCAGGGTAAGCATTACATTTTTGAAGGAGATATCTTCCAGGTGGTTCTTTCCAACAGGATGGAAGCAGATTATGCAGGAAGCCTTTTCGATGCTTACAGGCTGCTGAGGGGCACGAATCCCTCGCCGTATATGTTCTATTTTGACATGAACGGTGAAGAGCTGGCGGGAGCATCACCTGAGACGCTGGTTAAGCTGGATAACGGAGAGCTTTACACCTACCCGCTGGCAGGCACACGGCCGAGAGGCAAAAGTCCTGAAGAGGATAAGGCTCTTGAGGAAGGCCTTCTGAAGGATGAGAAGGAATTGGCTGAGCACAACATGCTTGTGGATCTGGGAAGGAATGATCTGGGCAGGATAAGCCGCTTTGGTACCGTGGAGGTTGTGGATTATATGTCAGTTCATAAATACTCTCATGTGATGCACATCGGTTCTACGGTGAAGGGGCTGATAGATAAGGAAAGATACGATGCCCTGGATGCCGTTTCGGCAGTGCTTCCCGCAGGAACACTTTCCGGAGCTCCAAAGATAAGAGCATGTGAGATCATCAGCGAGCTTGAAGGCGTGAAGCGAGGTGTGTACGGAGGAGCGGTAGGATATATCGATTTCGCCGGAAATCTTGATACCTGCATAGCCATCAGGCTTGCATACAAAAAGGCCGGCAAGGTCTTCGTAAGAGCCGGCGCGGGTATAGTCGCAGACAGTGTTCCCGAAAGTGAATATCAGGAAAGCCTTAACAAGGCAAGGGCAGTCCTGAATTCCGTGGAACAGGCAAGTGAAAGCTGAGGTGATGGGACATGATACTTCTGATAGATAATTATGACAGCTTTTCTTACAACCTTTATCAGCTTGTTGGCAGTATTTCTCCGGATATCCGGGTGGTGAGAAATGATGAGCTTACTGCGGCGGAGATAAGAGAACTGAAGCCGGAGAAGATCATCCTTTCACCGGGACCGGGAAAACCGTCGGATGCGGGTGTCTGCGAGGATGTGATAAGAGAGCTTGCGGGAGAGATCCCCATATTGGGTGTCTGCCTCGGACATCAGGCAATCTGCGAGGTCTTCGGAGCGGAGGTCACATATGCCAAACGGCTGATGCACGGAAAACAGTCGGTGAGCAGGATAGACACGGAGTGCCCCATTTTCCGGGGCCTTGAGGAAGAGGTTAAGGTGGCAAGGTATCATTCCCTTTCGGCTAAGGAGGAAAGCATACCGGATTGCCTGAAGGTTACGGCTGTGAGCCTGGATGACGGAGAGATCATGGCGGTAATGCATAAGGATTACCCGGTGTACGGACTGCAGTTCCATCCGGAGTCGATACTTACGCCTGACGGAATGAAGATGCTGATGAATTATATTAACGGGTAAAAACATTCCATGGCCGTAGAGATTTCTCGCCACATGTAAGTAAAAATAACAGAAAAATAGTAATTATTCAGCACCCCGGCTGAATAGTTACAAAAAACATAATAAAACACAACAGGAGGAAAGACAAATGATCAAGGAAGCAATCGAAAAGATAGTAAACAAGGAAGACCTCAGCTACGATGAGGCATATACGGTAATGAACGAGATAATGTCAGGTGAGACCAGCGCAACTCAGAATGCGGCATTCCTCGCTGCTTTATCAACAAAGAGCGCAAGGGCGGAGACCACTGATGAGATCGCAGGCTGTGCTGCTGCCATGAGAGATCATGCAACCCGCGTGGATACCGGTATGGAGATATTCGAGATCGTAGGTACAGGCGGAGACAATGCCGGAAGCTTCAACATTTCAACGACCTCAGCTATCATCGCTGCGGCAGGCGGAATGAAGGTTGCAAAGCACGGTAACCGTGCAGCTTCCTCAAAGTGCGGTACTGCTGACTGTCTTGAAGCGCTGGGTGTTAATATCCAGCAGGAGCCTGATAAATGTATAGAGGTGCTTAAGGAAACGGGTATGTGCTTTTTCTTCGCACAGAAATATCACACCTCCATGAAATATGTAGGAAGTATAAGGAGAGAGCTGGGCTTCAGGACAGTGTTCAATATCCTCGGACCTCTTACAAACCCGGGATCGCCCTCCATGCAGCTGCTGGGCGTATATGATGAATATCTTGTAGAGCCTCTTGCAAGAGTACTTGTAAGCCTTGGCGTAAAGCGCGGAATGGTTGTATACGGTCAGGACAAGCTGGATGAGATATCTCTTTCCTCACCCACAACAATCTGTGAGATTAAGGATGGATGGTACAGAACTACGGTTATTAAGCCTGAGGATTTTGGCTTCAGGACCTGCAGCAAGGAGGACCTTGCGGGTGGAACTCCCGAGGAAAATGCAGCTATCACACGGGCCATATTTTCCGGTGAGAAGGGTCCGAAGAGAGATGCTACACTGATGAATGCAGGTGCTTCCCTTTATATCGGCGGCAAGGCAGAGAGCATGGCGGAAGGAATAAAGCTTGCTGCTGAGATCATTGATTCGGGAAAAGCCCTTGAAACACTTGAGAAGATGATAGAAGTCAGCAACCGTTAGAATGGAGCTTTAAAATGATCCTTGATGAACTTGCAGAATTAACACGGATAAGGATAACTTCGGATAAGGAAAAGATATCGCCGGAAGAGCTGCACCGGCTGGCGGTACAAAAGGCGGAGGAAGAAGGAAAAGCGGATTTTTCCTTCGAAGCGGCGCTCAGGAAGCCGGGACTTTCCGTTATTGCGGAGGTAAAGAAGGCTTCTCCATCCAAAGGAGTGATCGCAGAGGAATTCCCATATCTTGAGATCGCAGAGGAGTATGAGGCAGCAGGCGCGGACTGTATAAGCTGCCTTACGGAACCGGACAGATTCCGGGGAAGCGACATCTATCTTAAGGAGATAGCAGGAAAGGTGAAAATCCCCGTACTGCGTAAGGATTTTACCGTAGACACCTACATGATCGATCAGGCGAAGGTGCTGGGCGCATCGGCAGTGCTTCTCATCGCGGCGATCCTTTCGGATAAGGACCTGGCAGAGTATTTCAGCTATGCGAACAGACTCGGGCTTTCCTGTATATTTGAGGCGCATGACGCCGAAGAAGTGGAACGCTGCCTCAGGGCGGGAGCAAGAATCCTTGGTGTAAACAACCGTAATCTTAAGGACTTTTCGGTGGATATGGGGACTAGCCTGAGGCTGAGATCCATGGTTCCCGCGGATGTGATATACATTTCCGAAAGCGGAATCGCAACCCCTG
>ONWK01000337.1 GCA_900321505.1 uncultured Eubacteriales bacterium | reverse complement strand
TCTTAAGGCCATGCTGAACTTTGTATCGGAGAATAACCGTGAGTTTGAAGGCCAGTACGGTAAAATGAGCCCGCAGTCCATTTCAGCCATCATAAGAGCTCTTGTGGCGCTGGAGGTTGCGGGAGGCGACAGGTTTTTCGGAGAGCCTGCGCTGAATATCATGGATCTTTTCAATTTTGATATGGGAAAGGGCATGATCAATATAATCGACAGCAGCAGCCTGATCAATAATCCGAAGCTTTACAGCACCTTCCTGCTGTATCTTCTGTCAGAGCTTTTTGAGAGGCTTCCTGAGGTGGGCGATATGCCGAAGCCGAAGATGGTATTCTTCTTTGATGAGGCCCACCTTCTGTTCAATGATGCACCTAAGGCTCTGCTTGAGAAGATCGAGCAGGTTGTGAAGCTGATACGTTCCAAGGGCGTTGGCATATATTTCTGCACTCAGAATCCGAAGGACATTCCCAACGGCGTTCTTGCACAGCTGGGCAATAAGGTGGAGCATGCGCTTCATGCGTATACACCTGCTGACCAGAAGGCTGTTAAGGCGGCTGCGGAGTCCTTCAGGGCAAATCCTGCATTTAATACCTATGAGACCATCCTTTCTCTGGGTAAGGGCGAAGCGGTGGTATCCTTCCTGGGAGAGGACGGTGTACCCGGTATGGCTGAGAAGGTTTATATACTTCCTCCTGCCTGCAGCTTCGGCGCCATAGATGATGTAAAGAGAGATCAGGTTATTAAGGGCAGTATCCTCTATAGCAAGTATTATGAGGCAGTGGACCCGGATTCAGCCTATGAATTCCTGGAGCGCCGCGGCATAGAGATGGCTGAGGAGGCTGAAAGGGCAAGGGAAGAGGCTGAGGCCGCAAAGCTTGCCGAGAAGGAGGAAAAAGAGGCTGCCAAGGCTGCTGAGAGGGCAGAGAGAGAGGCACGTATAGCTGCCGAAAAGGCAGAGAGAGAAGCGCAGAGAGCCGAGGAAAAAGCACAGAGAGAGGCTGAAAGAGAAGCAGCGAGAAAGGATGCCGAGAAGAGACGTGCGGTTAAGTCCGTAGGCAATACCATTACCGGTACCGTTGGCCGTGAGGTCGGAAAGACCGTGGGAAGCTCCTTCGGTAAGTTCGGCAAGACCCTGGGAGGAAATGTGGGCGCAAGTCTCGGAAGAGGTATATTCTCAACTCTGTTCAGTTCTAAAAAGTAGGAACCGGCGGGGAGCGCTCCGGACAGGATCGGAACCGTATCCGTACAGCACCAAAAAAGTGCTTGACATTTATTACAGCTTATGATTAAATATCGGATGTGTGTCACGAAATTATTGCACACCTATTCCACGACTGGAGGGGGGGATAAAGACATGTCAAGCGTAGTGGTAAAAGAGAATGAGACACTGGACAGCGCGCTTCGCCGTTTCAAGAGAAACTGTGCAAAGGCAGGCATCCAACAGGAAATTCGTAAAAGAGAGCATTACGAGAAGCCTTCAGTAAGACGGAAGAAAAAGTCTGAGGCTGCAAGAAAGCGTAAGTTCAATAAGTAATCATCAGCACCTCAGGGTTTCCTGAGGTGCTTTTTACAATGTGTGCGATAAGGGCGCCAGACGGGCATCGTTACGGCCATAGTGAGGGTAAAGCATGGGCTACATAGAAAAAGACATTCAGCTTCCGGCAGGAAGCATGCAGACGGTTTTCGGACAGTTTGACAGGAATATAAGAAAGATCGAGAGATCATTTTCCATAAGCTATGTTGTAAGGGATGACAGGCTCAGGATCTCGGGGGAGGAACGGGCGGTTGAAAAGGCCGAACGTGTTCTTTATGACCTTGCAAAGCTGGCCGAACAGAAAAATGAGATAACGGAACAGTCCGTGGATTATGCCATTTCACTTGTAATGGATGAACGCGCAGAACAGCTTTCGGAGCTGGATAAGGATGTTATCTGCCACAGCATCAGCGGAAGACCGGTAAAGCCCAAGACCTTCGGACAGAGGAATTATGTGGAAGCGATTGATAAGAATATGATCGTTTTCGGTACTGGTCCCGCCGGTACGGGTAAGACCTATCTTGCCATGGCCAAGGCTATCACTGCATTTAAGAAAAATGAAGTGGAAAGGATCATTCTTACGCGTCCTGCCATAGAGGCCGGGGAACGTCTCGGTTTTCTGCCCGGGGATCTGCAGTCCAAGATAGATCCGTATCTGAGACCTCTTTATGATGCGCTTTATGACATCATGGGGGGTGAGCAGTTCCAGAAAAATATGGAAAAGGGACTCATAGAGGTTGCGCCTCTTGCATATATGCGCGGACGTACACTGGATAATGCATTTATAGTGCTGGATGAGGCACAGAATACCACGGCGGCGCAGATGAAAATGTTCCTTACCCGCATAGGCTTTGGTTCAAAGGCTATCATCACCGGTGATGCCAGCCAGAAGGACCTTGCGAAGGATACCCTGAGCGGCCTGGATGTTGCGCTTAAGGTGGTAAAGGGCATAGAAGGCATAGCTGTCTGCGAGCTTACATCAAAGGATGTAGTCAGACATCCTCTGGTGCAGAAGATCGTAGAGGCTTATGAGAACTATGATAAGAAGCAGGCCGGATCAAGACCGCACCATACCCGACCGCAGGAAAAAAAGTGATGACGCGGACGGCGTTAATCCTTAACAAAACAGGATTTCTGTGATAGAATAGTACTGATTTTGCATTTATCAGGGGAGAAGATATTATGTCCTGTTTTATTACAGATGAATATGGGAAAAGCTGCCCGCTTTCCATCGATGAAATGGAGAAGATAGTCCGTGATGTTGTTGATGAAGCGGTCTCATATGTGGATTGTCCTTATGAATGCCAGGTAGAGGTTACATTTGTTACGGATGATGAGATACGTGTGCTGAACAGGGAGCAGAGGGATATAGACAGGGTTACGGATGTTCTTTCATTTCCCATGCTGGAATATGTGACGGCGGGTGATTTTGCTTTTCTGGAAAATGAGGATATAGGCTGCTTCGAACCTGATTCCGGTGAGCTTTTGCTGGGGGATATCGTTATTTCGCTGGATCGTGCCATGGCCCAGGCTGAAGAATACGGACATAGTCTGAAGAGGGAGATCGCATTTCTCACGGCTCACAGCATGCTTCATCTGTTCGGTTATGATCATATGGAGGATGCTGAACGGTTGGAAATGGAACGCATGCAGGAAGAGATATTGCTGAAAAAGGGATACGTAAGAGATGAAAATGCGTAAGATCTTATATAAAGCGGCTGCAATGGTACTTGGTTTATCCATGCTGCTTACCGGATGCGGCGCCTCAGGAGATGCGGATGAGGAGCCTGAACTGCCTTCTGCGGAGCTGAGCGTTACTGAGACTCCCATGATCACTGATCCGAGGGCGGTGACTATGATCAGGGACGGCAAGGTTGAAAATCCCCTTACCGGAACCTGGATAGATAAGAAGTATCTGTATAAGCGTCCCATTTCCGTGGTGTATGAAAATACGGAATCGTCCATACCGCAATATGGTATTCTGTATGCGGATATCGTATATGAGATGCTGTCTGAAGGGAATACAACACGTCTGATGCCCATTTTCACAAGGTATGATGAGGTGGAAAAGTTTTTGCCTATCCGTTCGGATCTGCATTATTTTGACCGCAAGGCGGTTGAATATGATGCCATCCATGTTTTCTGCGGGGCGTCGGATTATGCTAATGAAAACGATCTTTACGAAACAAAGTATCCGCATCTGGATTTTATCGATCTGATACGTGATCCGGGACTCAACAGGGATGATTCCCGGTTTGCACCGCATAATGCATATACCACCCCTTCGCTGATAGATGCTCAGATCGATGAGAAGGGCTTTTCCAAAACTCATCATTCATATTATACTGAGAATCATAAGTTCAGGGAGGAATTCACTCCTATAGAAGGACAGGTGGCGGAGGTCGTCACCATACCATATTTTTATAACAGGCCCTGGTATGAATATGATGAAGAGGATGAGGTATACTACCGTTTCCAGTTTGGCCTGAGACACAGGGATTATCAGGACGGTTATCATATATGGTGTGACAATATACTGATACAGCTGGTGGAATATAAGGAGCTTGAAGGCTATGATTCGGAGGGAAGTCTGGATGTTGACTGGAAGGGCTCCGGAAAAGGATATTACTGTACTGGCGGAAAGATGATCCATGTAACGTGGAAATATGAAAAAAATACCACGAAATGGTATACCGAAAACGGCGAGGAACTGAAGTTGAACCCGGGGAAGACATGGATCGAGGTTTTTGATGAGAGTCTGAGTTCAACCGGCATAACATTTGAGGCTAAGGCAGAAGAAGAGGAAGAGAGTGAAGAGTAAAATATCAATCGAAAAGGTATATGACGCCTGTGTTATCGGGGCCGGAGCATCCGGCCTCGTTTGCGCGTCAGAACTTGCAAAAAGGGGATATACTACCCTCCTTTTGGAGCAGAATAAGAAGAGCGGACGGAAGCTCTATGCAACGGGAAACGGCAGGTGCAACATAGCAAATGCCGTTCTTTCCGCTTCGTCATATTACGGGGACGGCTTTGCTTCAAGGGTTGTAAATTCGGGATCGGCGGCCATGCTGAAGCGTTATCTGGAGCAGCTTGGCATACCTCTTACCGATAAGGACGGATATCTGTATCCCCAGAGCCTTCAGGCTTCTTCAGTGGTATGGGCGCTGAAGGATGCGGCTGTTCTTGCGGGCGTCAGGATAAAATATGAAAATGAACTGGAAAGCGTGGAACGTACTGCAGAGGGTGGTTTCAGGCTTCATGCGGTTTCACCTAAGGACGGAAATGTCGAGTATGTGTGCAACAGGCTGGTTCTTTCAGCCGGAAGTCCGGCGGGGGACTCCCTGGGGGCGGCGAAGGAGGATAAGCTCTGCAGTATACTTGATGATCTGGGTCTGCCTTATATGCCCTTTGAACCTGCACTCTGTCCGCTTACCGTTAAAGAGGATGTCAGCGAGCTTGCAGGAGTAAGGACCAGAGCGGTTCTTCGGCTTGGTCTTTCCATAGACCGTCGTGATTTTAATGAAGATCTTACTGAATCCGGAGAACTTCAGCTGACTGATTACGGCATTTCCGGTATTGCGGTATTCAATCTTTCAACCATGGTGCAGGGGAATGAGTCCATTTCCATAGATCTGCTTCCTGAATGGGATAAGAATGAAGATGTACTGCGCTTTATCCGTCAGCAGGATCAGAAGAGAAGTCTGTTCGGTACATTTAACGGTCTGCTGCATGAGAAGCTCTGCGCATTCTTCATGAAAGAACATTTCGGAAATGACAGGATCAAAAAACCGGCTGCGGAATTTGATGACGAAGAGCTTTTAAGCCTTATAGGAAATATAAAGGACTGGAGGCTGAGTATTACCGGAAAGAAGAAAGGCTCGGAGCAGGCTTCGCGCGGCGGAGTTAAAACTCATATCCTCAGTCCCGATACCATGCAGGTCCGAAGGGAGCCGAGGATTGCCGTGACCGGAGAGTTGTGCAACGTTACCGGGCGCTGCGGAGGATATAATCTGATGTTTGCCCTTATAAGCGGTCTCAGAGCAGGGCAGAGGATATAGGCATGATAACTGTTCAGAATATAAAGCTTCCGGTCACTTATAGGAAAAAGGACCTGACTGAGTATTGTGAGAAGATACTTAAATGCAGATCCCTGCCGGAGGTGAAGATCCTGAGGCGTTCTCTGGATGCAAGGAACCGGGAGCAGATCCATTATCATATTTCCGCTGCTGTGACGGGGTTTTCACCGGAAGAAGAAAAGCAGATAATGCGAAGAGTTCACAATAAAAATATTATGTTAACTAATGAGCGCAAATATGCTTTTCCGGTGCAGAATAATGATGGCCCTGCAGAAGAAAGCCGTCCTGTGATCATAGGTACCGGCCCTGCCGGATACTTTGCAGGACTGATGCTGGCGAGAGCCGGTTTCAGGCCCATCCTTATCGAAAGAGGTAAGGAGGTAGAGCAAAGGAAAAAGGATGTGGAGCATTTCTGGGAAACAGGTATTCTTGATACGGAAAGCAATGTGTCCTTCGGCGAGGGTGGAGCAGGAACCTTTTCCGACGGCAAGCTTTACACCGGGAATAAGGATAAGGACGGGGCGCAGAAGCTGGTGCTGGATACCTTTCACCGGTTCGGTGCGCCGGAAGAGATAACATATGATGCCAAACCGCATATAGGAACAGATGTGTTGTATGGCATCATGCAGAATATGAGAAAAGAGATCACGGAGCTGGGGGGAGAGATACATTTTTCTCATCAGCTTTGTGGTATTGAAGAGATTGAAGCCGGAGAAAAAGGTCACAGTCAGTATAAATTAACCATAAAAAAGTTATGTAAACAAGACGGCGAAGATGACGCTCTTATTATTACTACGCCCGCAGTAATACCGGCCATAGGACACAGTGCAAGGGATACTTTTGGGATGCTGGGTGAATTTGGCCTCATGATGGAGCAGAAGCCATTTGCCATGGGGCTCAGGATAGAGCATCCCAGGGAAATGATAGATCATTTAAGATACGGAAATGCTACGGATGAACTGCATCTTCCGGCTGCGGATTATAAGCTTACCTGTCATACTTCTTCGGGAAGAGCGGTTTTTTCCTTCTGTATGTGTCCCGGAGGATACGTGGTAAATGCGTCGACCGAGAAGTCAGGGACTGTAGTCAACGGCATGAGCTACAGCGGCCGCAGCGGAAAGAATTCCAACAGTGCGCTGGTTGTAAATATACTTCCGGAGGATATTCCCGGTGATGAGCCCATGGATGCCGTTGCATTCCAGCGGGAGCTGGAACAGCGTTTTCACAGCCTCGGAGACGGCAGGGTACCTGTTCAGCGCTGGGAGGATTTCTGTAATGACAGGGCTTCAGAAGGCATGGTAAGTGTGGAACCTCAGATAAAAGGAGAATATACTCCCGCAAATCTTCGTAAAGGTTTACCTGAAATGCTTTCTCATGCTATAATAGAGGCTGTTCCGGTTTTCGCAAAGGAGCTGCCGGGATTTGATATGCCGGATGCTGTGCTGTCCGGAATAGAAAGCAGAACCTCTTCACCCGTAAGGATGATCCGTAATGATGAGCTTCAGGCTGTGGAGCATCCGGGGATATTTCCCTGCGGAGAGGGTGCGGGATATGCCGGCGGCATCATGTCTGCCGCAGTGGACGGAATACATGTGGCCGAGAAGACGGCCGGCTATCTAAAGATGATATCAGAAAAGAGGACAGACAGATGAATCCCAGAGAGGCATTAAAGGATAAGAAAAGGATCGTGATCAAGATCGGATCCAGTTCCCTGGTACATAAGGAGACCGGAGAAGTGGATTTCATGAGGATCGAGAAGCTGATCCGCATTCTCAGTGATCTGAAAAATCAGGGGAAGGATGTGGTTCTGGTTTCCTCAGGCGCCATAGTAGTCGGCTGCAAGACTCTTGGACTTAAGAAGCGTCCGGAGGTGCTTTCAATGAAACAGGCCTGCGCGGCTCTGGGACAGCTGGAGCTGATGATGCTTTACCAGAAGCTTTTCCTGGAATATAACCACCGTGCAGCACAGGTACTGCTTACATTTGATGTTATAACCAATCCGGAGCGCAGGATGAATGCGACAAATACGCTTAAACAGCTTCTGGATCTTGATGTTATCCCTGTAGTAAATGAAAATGATACGGTTGCTACGGAGGAGATCGAATTCGGTGATAATGATACGCTTTCCGCTATCGTTGCTTCACTGATAAAGGCGGATCTGCTGGTTCTGCTCACGGATATTGACGGGTTCTATACCGATGATCCAAGAAAGAATCCGGAGGCAAAGAAGCTTTCGGTGGTTGAAACCATAGATGATCATATGCTGCATATGGCTAAGGATACCAATACGGGATATGGTACCGGCGGTATGTTTACCAAGCTTTCAGCTGCCAGGATCGCAACGGATACGGGTGCGGATATGGCTATCTGTGATGCATCGGATCTTGAGATAATCCTTCGTCTCCTTAACGGAGAAGAGGAGGGAACCCTGTTCCTTGCCCATAAGAATGAGAGCTTTGATACCACGGATTTCATCGTGAACAAGAGATACCTTGAGCGCTAGGAACAGGACGGTATGAATAAAAAGGATATCAGAAAGCTTTTCCGGGAAAAGAGAGATATGCTTTCCGGAGATGAAACAGAGCAAAGATCGGAGGAGATCTGCAAAAGGATACTGGAGCTTCCTGAGTATGAAGAGGCTGATGCGGTACTCTGTTATATGGCCTTCAGAAATGAAGTTAACCTTAAAAATGTTATGTTAACTGCGTGGCTGTCAGGTAAGAAAGTCTTCCTTCCAAGGATGGACGGAAAAGAGATGGAGTTCTTTCTTGTAAAAGAGGAGGACAGGCTTATTCTGAATGATACCGGGATAGAAGAACCTGATCGATCTGCAGGAGTTTTATCGGAATATATATATCCCGGGCAGAAGTTACTGATGATCGTTCCGGGAGTTGTTTTCGACCGGTATGGCTACAGGCTTGGATATGGCGGCGGATATTATGACAGATATCTTGCGGCAAACAGAGACAGATATGAGATTAAGACTGCGGCTGCTGCATTTTCCATACAGTTATATGAAGGAAGGCTTCCTGTAGAGGAGTTTGATGCTGCGGTTGATATGGTTGTTACCGAAGAGTCGGTTATAAGATGCTGAAGGATCCCGAAAGGAGAAAATGATGAGTGAATTAACTGAGATGGGTAAACGCGCGAAGGCTGCTTCCTTTGAAATGAGCCGCCTCGGCACGGTTGAAAAGAATAAAGCGCTTCTGATGGTAGCTGACGCGCTTCTGAAGAACAGCTCCGATATAATCAGGGCCAACAAGATCGATCTAGAACATGGAGAGGAGAACAATATGTCTCCCGCGCTCATGGACAGACTCAGACTTACAGAGGAACGTCTTGAGGGTATAGCCGAAGGCGTGAGACAGGTCGCCGATCTGGACGATCCCATCGGGGAGATACTTTCCATGAAGAAGCGTCCTAACGGTCTTATGGTGGGACAGATGAGGGTTCCCATGGGAGTTATAGGAATCATTTACGAGTCACGTCCGAATGTGACGGTTGATTCCTTTGCACTTACCTTCAAGTCCGGTAATGCCGTTATACTCAGGGGCGGCAGTGACTGCATACATTCAAATCTGGTCCTTGTGAAGGTTATCCGCGAAGCCCTTCAGAAGGCAGGAGTACCCGAGGACAGCGTTCAGCTTGTGGAGAATACTGACCGCGCGGTGGCTACCGAGCTGATGAGGCTCAAGGAATATCTTGATCTTCTGATACCCCGCGGCGGAGCAGGGCTTATCCGCAGTGTCTGTGAGAATGCTACGGTACCCGTGATCGAGACAGGTACAGGCAACTGCCACATTTATATTGATGCAAGTGCGGATCCGGATCAGGCTGTCCGTATAGTAAGGAATGCAAAGCTTCAGAGACTGGGTGTCTGCAATGCGGCAGAGTCCCTTGTGATCCACAGGGATATCGCGGAGGAGGTTCTTCCGCTTATTGCCGCCGATCTGGCTGCAGATGACTGTGAGATCCGCGGAGATGAGGATTCACAGAAGATCAGCCAGTTTGTGGTACCTGCCACGGAGGAGGATTACGGAAAGGAATATCTTGATAAGATCATTTCCGCCAAGATCGTTGATTCAGTTGATGAGGCCATAGCGCATATAAATAAATACAGCACCGGGCATTCGGAATCCATATTGACAAAGGATTATGCAAATGCCCAGAAATTCCTCAGGGAGGTGGATTCTGCCTGTGTATACGTAAATGCATCCACCAGATTTACTGACGGTTTTGAATTCGGCTTTGGTGCGGAAATAGGAATTTCCACACAGAAGCTGCACGCAAGAGGGCCTATGGGGCTGCTGGCTCTCACTTCAACAAAGTATATCGTTTACGGGGATGGTCAGATAAGACCGTAGTAATTAGCTGAAGGTAAGGCAGGAGGGGTGAGCATGGATAATAGTTTTCTTGAGGTTCCGCCTGAGGAACCGAATGAATTTCTGGAGGTTACGGACGAACCTGTAAAAAAAGAGACGGCAGAGGGAGCTGTTACGGATGCGCCTGCAGATTTTTCCGAGGTTCCGGACGATACTGCAGCCAGAAATACTGCAAAGAGATTTGAGGCAGGCGATCTGGGACTTGTACTGTCAGGCGGAGGAGGAAAGGGCGCCTACCAGATAGGGGTGCTCCGCGCTCTTGCAGAAGAAGGCATACTGGATGAGGTGAAGGCAGTGGCAGGAACCTCCATCGGTGCCGTAAATGCAGTGCTTTATGTTCAGGGAGATTATGATAAGGCTTATAAAACCTGGGATGATATCAATATGGGTGTCCTTTTCGACCTGGATCCTGCCATGATCGCATCCGGAAAGCTGTATTTCTCCAGAGATGAAATGAACCGTCTCATGAACAACTATATTGATTATGACCGGATCTCCGGAAGCGATAAGGAGATATACTGCGGAGTCGCAGAGGAACTTGGAAACGGCAGCTACAGTCCGGATTATATGCGGCTGAACGGAGCTTCCGTAAGTGAGATACAGAAGATACTCATGGCATCAACAGCCATGCCTGTGGTTTATGATACGGTCAGCATAAACGGAAAGAACTACCGTGACGGAGGCGTCGTGGATAACGAACCCATAAAGCCTCTTTATGATGCGGGTATACGCAGATTTATTGTGGTCGGACTTACGGCAGGAAAGGCTTTTTCCTATCCGCAGTACAGTGATGCGGAGTTCATCGTGATCTACCCAAGCCATGATCTGGGCGATATCTTCTCCGGTACATTGAATTTCTACGAGCAGGATAAGGCCATCAAAAGACTTCTGGGCTATAAGGACGGAAAGCGTGCCATAAAGACCCTGATCGAAAAGGATGAGAACGCCATTTTGCTGGAAAGGGCTCTTGCCATAAAGGATTACGAAGAAGCAGTAAAGCAGGTACAGCATGAGCGCAAAGTAAATGAACTGGAAAAGAATATCAACAGCAGACTTGACTATATCAGCGATATCGAAAAGAAATGGGGGATTTAGATATGTCAGATACTTTGATCACTATCGGCAGACAGTTTGGCAGCTGCGGGCGTATCATCGGCGAGAAGGTTGCTGAGAAGCTTGGTATTCCCTGTTATGATAAGCAGCTGGTAAAGCGCGCGGCAAAGGAATCGGGACTTTGGGAGGATCTCCTTGACCAGATGGACGAGAAGCCTTCCAACAGCTTCCTTTATTCCATAGTCATGGATCCGTACGCATATTCTTATTCCTTTGATAAACAGGGCTACAGTATGAACCTGAACCAGAAGGCCTTCATGGCGACCTATACAACGGTGGAAAAGCTGGCAGGGGAAGGCCCCGGAGTTTTTATCGGGAGATGTGCCGATTATATACTGCGTGACGTTCCGGGAGTACTGAAGGTCTTTATCTATGCACCTATGGAAATACGCATCAGGACGGTCATGGAGCGCTTCGGTCTGTCCGAAAAGCACGCAAAGGACCAGATCCAGAAGGAAGATAAAGCCAGAGCCTCTTATTATAATTATTATACTTCCAACAAATGGGGCAAGATGGAAAGCTATGATATTTCAATCAACAGCAGCATTCTTGGACCTGACGGGACGGCAGATCTGATAATAGAAACTTCCGAAAAGCTGATAAAGAGGATATAATGGGAAAGATCGGTTCATTTTTTGAATATGAACAAAAGAGCATATTGAAGGTTGTCCTTCAGTATGTAGGTACGCTGGCGCTCGTTCTTATCCTCTGTATCTATTTTCTTATAGAGAATATAGCGGGAGGCTTTATGGAAAGCAGAACAGAGGAGTATTTTCTGCTTTTTATTGTGATGGCTCTTGCCGGCGTATTCTTTACGGAAAGCTGCCTTAGGGGTATACGTACCCGGGAGATAGCCGTGACCGGATATATACTGTCGGTCATATTCGCACTTCTGTGGCTGATCCTTGATGTCCTGAGAAATACAGGGGATTCCGAGATCGCAGATTATTATCTGGTGGTTACAGGCGGATTTTACATTTTGTGCCTTGTAGGAATCTCAGTCATCACCATAATACGGGAGACGGGGCTTCCCTTCGAGCAGTATACTGTGAGGGTGGTCTTTTCCATAATAAGGGTCAACCTGATCTTTCTCGTTTTAAATCTTGGATTTCTTTTTATCTTTTTCCTTATTGATAAACTGATCGCCAATATTGATATCTGGACCTGGCTGTACAGGCTTGAACTGCTGCTGGCTCCTTTTATTTATATACCGTACATTCTTTCCTGCCTGACCAACAGGACAGAGGAAAAGCCCTCGCGTTTTGCAAGAGGGCTGGTTTTGTATGCGCTTATGCCGATGTATATCGCGGCAGTTGCAATCGTATATATCTATATTATCCGTATTCTTATCACCTGGACTTTCCCTGTAAATCAGATATTCATAATCTGCGCAGTTCTTTTTGCTGCCGGATTCCTTGTATGGACCATGGCGTATGCTTTCACCCGGCATGAGGAAAAAAAGCTGTATTATATTCTGATCCGGTATATGAAATATATCGTGTCTCCTTTTATAATTATGGAGCTTTACGCACTGATCATAAGGATAAATGCTTACGGCTGGACTGTTGCCCGTGTTATCGGAATATGGTTCATCGTTATTCAGGTCGTATATATTGCCTGGGAACCGCTGATCAATCTTATGCGGCTTATCTTCCGGATGACTCAGATATCTTATGGCGAACATTATGAATGGATGATATATGTGATACTTGCCGCATTCTTTTTCTGCTTTATTTTCCCATGGACAAGCGGGTTATATGTTGAGGATATCTCTCAGGAAAACAGACTTGAAGACTTTGTAGAAGAGCTTGAAAAGATGAATAATCTGAACCGTGATCTTACTCCCGAGGAGTATAAGACGGTTGCCAAGCTTCAGTATGAGGGAAAGAGCACGGTAAGTGTACTTGAGAGAAATATTTACGGAAAGGTATATCTGAAATCAAAATACAGGGATGCACAACTGACCAATCTGTTCTCAATGCCGGATACACCTAAGGCATCAACCAATAATGAAGAGTACGATGAATGGGCATACAGCACTTATTATACCAATGGATATCCGACATCTCATCTGTCTGTATCAATCGATGAGTTCAAAACCTTCAGTGTGATCTCAACATATTACTCCTACGAAGATATACTGAGTATGAAGGAACTTAAGCAGGTACGATTCGGCTACGGCGTGAACAAGGTTATCGTTGCGGATATTTCAGATATTGTTCGGGATATGGTTGAGCAGCCCGAAGGGCAGATGACAGATCCCACAACACTTTTTACCGTTACGCTTTCAGCGGGTCAGAAGATCATAATCACATCGATATCATTCAGATATTCGGATGTATCGGATCAGGTGAAGAATCTGCAGATAGAAGGGTATCTGTTTTTACCGTAGCAGGACTGATCTATCTTTTTCGGGCAGCCGGGAGAAGTGTTAGTCCTCCCGGAGCTGTACATCATTTCGTGAACGCCATTTTTTATCATCATCCATGGCAGCATAATGCTTTCTGGTGGTATTTACATCCTTATGACCGAGTACGGATGCTACCAGATATATATCGCTGGTTTCCTGATAAAGAGCCGTCCCATAGGTGCTCCGCAGCTTATGGGGCGTTATTTTTTTCAGGGGAGTGGCTACACGGGCATATTTTTTGACCATATATTCCACATTTCTTGCTGTCATACGAGTCCGGTGAGAGGAGAGGAAGAGTGCATCCTCAGAGCCCGGGGCAGGATCGATATTTTTTCTTTCTTCAAGATATTCCAGAAGAACTTCGGCTGCTTCGTCTGAAAAATATACAAGATCCTCATTGCCGCCTTTCCGGACAACGCGGATGCTTGACCGGTCAAAGTCCACATCGGAAATGTTGATGCCCACACATTCGGATACACGGATACCGGTAGAAAGCATGAGAGTCATCATTGCAAGGTCACGGGTTTTCATTTTTTCGTGAAACCTTAGCTGTTGTTTTGAAAGGTTATTGCCGAACTCGACAGTATCGAGGAAGTTTGCAACCTCATCGGATTCCATACGGATAATATTTTTATCGTGGATCTTGGGAGTTTTTACCTTTTCCGTCACATTCTGGTCGATGCGTTCGGACTGATACAGGAATCTGAAAAAGGTACGCAGAGCCACAAGCTTGCGTTTTTTTGCTGAGGCATTGTTGGTATATTCCCGGCCGTCTTTTTCATAGAGACTGAGATAATCCAGATATTCCTCAAAATCTGATGCTGTAAGCCGGTTTAATGATTCAAGCTCTATATCTCTGGTGGTTTTGCCGCGGAATGCGGGATTTTCATCTATAAGAAATTCAAAGAAGGTTTTTATATCATATGCATATGCCGTGCGTGTGCGCGGCTGGGTTGTTTCCGAAATGCTGCGAAAAAAATCACGGACATACGGAGGCAATTCCGCAGTAACTTCACGCAGACGTACCAGCTGATCCCTGGCAACCTTTTTTTGATATGAATCGTCCATAACTACTCCTCCGGTCTAAATATAGTACTATTATTTCG
>ONWK01000016.1 GCA_900321505.1 uncultured Eubacteriales bacterium | reverse complement strand
TACGCTCTTTGCTCCGCTCTTATATGCCTCGATCTGGTTCTTTACGCTGAGCGCTGCGATGTATTTATCCCTGTCTTCCGGATGAATAGCCGTAATGCTGTTGGTTATACGCTCCTCCAGCGAGCTGGTAACCGGGAAGGAATTCGATTCCAGATCATCATGCCGTGTAACATAGTAACTGTTCCTGGACAGATTCATATATGTTACCGTAGGATATTTCACAAAGAAAGCATCCACCAGAAGTGCTGCCGCAGCCGTGGGAGCCTGGGTAACAAGGATGTCCTCCGGCTCAACCTCAGTCTGTTTCTCCCTGTATCTGGCAACAAACTCATCCTCAGGCATGGGCTTATCATAAAGATAACCCTGTACCACCTTACATCCGCTGGTACGAAGGAAATTCAGCTGTTCCTCTGTCTCGATACCTTCGGCAACTGTATTGAGGTTCATCCTGTTGGCGATATTGAAGATGCTCTGGAGCACCATTCTGTCCACTTCATTATCATGTTCTTCATTGAACAGCGACCTGTCGATCTTGATAACGTCGATCTTCATATCCGACAGGAAGCCCAATGTAGTGAAGCCCTGTCCTACGTCATCAAGGGCCACACGGAAATCATCCTTGCGTATATCCTCAAGCATGTACCGGATCTCCTCCGGGCTTTCCATAAGTGAGGATTCCGCAACCTCTATGATGATAAGCTTGTGCGGGATATTATAAGAATCAACTATCTCCCTGAGCCGGTTGCAGGTATCTCCTTCATGAATATGCTTTCCCGAGAAGTTGATGGAAATAGGCAGCTTCGGTACATTTTCATCATCAAGACGGTTCAGGAATTCACATGCCTCCCGGACCATGTACCAGTCGAGATCCAGAATATCATCTGTCAGCTCCAGTTCCGGAATAAAGTAACCCGGAAGGATCAGCTTACCGTTCGAGTCGATCCAGCGGGCAAGTATCTCCGCCGACCAGGCCTTGCCTGTCAGCGCATCATACTGCGGCTGAAAATAAGGGACAAATTCCCTGTTTTCCATAGCTTCTCTTGCTTCTTCAATAACTCCCATATCATAACCCCCGTGAAATGCCTGCAAACCAGACTTTTCTTCTTAACTCTGTAATTCTATCATTCTACTGCGGCGGATAAGGCGGCTGTCCCTGCTGTCCCTGAGGAGCCTGCGGAGCGCCATACTGCTGCTGTCCGTTGAACTGCGGCTGCTGCGGAGCCTGTGCATACTGCTGCGGCTGACCGCCATACTGCTGCTGTACATTCTGACCGCCATAAGGCTGCTGAGGTGCACGGTACTGCTGCTGCGGTGTATACTGCGGACGCGGCTGAGGCGTGGGCATGGGAACGCCCTGATGCTTCATCAGCATATCCTGTCCTACAAGGATGGCATAGATGCCGGCCGGAATACTTGCATAGGCACATAACTCAACCAGGCCTCCGAAAAGAGCTATCGCTACTCCTGCGCCACGGGTCTGTGTTGCGGTGATGATAATGTTTACAATACCCAGTAAAACAATCGTTGCCGAGATGATAAGAAGGATTTTCTTTATCTTCTCTCTTAACATTCCATGATCCATAGTTCTGTTTCTCCTTTCAGGTAAAAAATGTATAAACTATCCTTAATATTATACCTTTTTCCGCCATATCTGGCAACTGTTTTCGGTACCCTGCCCGCCTTCTTATTCGGTCACATCCTCCTTCGTGAAGGTAGTCACAACCTCACGGTCAAAATTCGTTTCATTTACCAGCCTGTTGGCCTGGCGTTCAATGCATCGTTCAAAGAAGTTACGCACCTCACGGCCGTTGGCGAAATGCTCATCCTTATCCTCTTCCAGCTTTCGGAAATACTCCTTCACCGTTTTCTCCGCATCCTCGGTCAGATGAAAATCCTGTGCAGAGCACATTGATTCAAATATGGTAAAGAGCTCCTCCTCGGAATAATCCTCAAATTCGATGAACTTGTTGAAACGCGAGCGGAGACCGGGATTTGACTGAAGGAATTCCTCCATGGGCCCGGTATATCCGGCAACGATCACCACAAAGCTGTCACGGTCATCCTCCATCCTCTTCAGCAGAGTGTCCACAGCTTCCTGGCCGAAATCGCCGCTTTCCTTATTATTCGTAAGGGTGTATGCCTCATCTATGAAAAGGATACCGCCCATGGCACTGTCGATGACCTCCTGGGTCTTGGCTGCCGTCTGGCCCACATAGCCCTCCACCAGTCCTGCGCGGTCCACCTCTATCAGCTGTCCCTTGCTCACTACGCCAAGTGCCTTGTAGATCTTTGCGAGCAAACGCGCCACCGTTGTCTTTCCTGTTCCCGGATTCCCCGAGAATACCAGATGCAGGGACATATCCGGCTGGGCCAGGCCCATTTCCGTGCGGACACGGCGGATCCGGATGACATTTATAAGATTGTTCAGGTTCTTCTTTACCGATTCCAGTCCGATGAGATGATTCAGCTCATCCATCAGATCCTCCAGTGAAGATTGAACGGGTCCGGGTGTCATGGCCCGCCTCTTCTCCAGACGTCCCATGGGCTCACCGCCCTTCTTTTTTTCATCCTTCTCATTCGTACCGGAGGAACCGGACATATTTTTATATTTCCTCTTCGGCATGTCTATGCCTGCCTGCTTTTCATCTTCTTCATCATCGGCAGGCTCAGGATCATCCACAAAATAGCTTGCAGCCTTCTTCATATTCACCGTAGAATCCGGCGAGGGCTTGGGAATGCCGTATTCCGGAGCACCCTTCACGCCCTTTCTCAGCGGATCCTCGGCATAATAAAGATCATACACCTTAAGGAAATCATTCAGCATATTCATATAATCCGTAAGGCGCTGAACCTCAGTCTCGCTGATGCCGCCGTAAGCGATATATGCAACACCGAGATCCCGGAAGGTATTGACTATAAATCTTGATATGGATATCCCGCTGGCAGAGCGGCGTGAATTGGGCGAGAGATCGTCCTTGACAAAATATTTCAGAGAATCCGGCACCTTGGTCAGGAGCTCGGGATCCATGCTGTTTTCATTTCTGAAGCTGAAGAACTGCTGGGTAGTAAGATGTATTCCCAGGATCTCATTTGCAAAAGCCACCTGCCTTACCGGCTCCGAACTGTCCGGGTCGTACAGATATCCCAAAAATACCAGAAAATCAAAACGGAGCAGCTCCCGCAGAGATATTACTGCATCTGCGGGATATGTTCCGTTTTTCTTATGATTAATCTCATCTGCATAGGAAAAAGAACAGCTCACGGCGTAGGCCGGGCCGAAATCAGTCGGAGGTAACGGCATTGCGTGATTCGTAACTGGTGTAGGTGCGCTCCTCCATGATGCTCCTATAGGCGGGTCGAATAATCTTGTCCACATTTATTAATTCCTCGATTCTATGCGCAGACCATCCGACTATACGTGCGATCGCAAAGATCGGTGTATATAGCTCGGTCGGTATTCCGAGCATATTATACACGAATCCGCTGTAAAAATCTACATTTGCGCTGACACCTTTATATATTTTTCTCTTTTCCGCGATGATCTCGGGAGCCATGCGTTCGATCTTCTCATAAAGCTCAAATTCTTCCTCGAGATGTTTTTCCGTTGCAAGCTTCTCAACGAACTTTCTGAAGACTCTCGCCCTGGGATCGGAGATGGAGTATATGGCATGACCCATGCCATATATAAGGCCTGCCCTGTCAAAGGCCTGCTTATCCACGATCTTCGCAAGATAGTCCCTGAGCTTGGCGTCATCATTCTGATCCGGAACATGGGCACGGATATCATCCATCATCTGCATGACCTTGATATTTGCGCCGCCGTGCTTCGGTCCCTTTAATGACGACAGCGCCGCCGCGATAACCGAATATGTATCGGAGCCCGCAGAGGATACAACACGGGTGGTAAATGTGGAGTTATTTCCTCCGCCGTGCTCTGCATGCAGCACCAGCGCGGCATCCAGCACCTGGGCCTCAAGCTCTGAATATTTTTTATCCGGGCGGAGCAGCCTCAGTATATTCTCCGCCGTGCTGATGGACGGATCCGGAAAATGAATATACATGCTCTCATCACGTTCATAGTGATTATATGCACAGTAGCCGTAAACCGCCAGCATCGGGAATTCACTGATCAGCCTCATGCACTGCTCCAGTACATTCGGGATCGAGAGATCAGATATATTATCATCATAGGCCTGAAGTGTCAGCACCGATTTGGTCATGGAATTCATGATGTCGTGGCTGGGTGCCTTCATGATGACATCTCTTGTAAAATTCGTCGGCAGGGTGCGGAGCGATCCCAGAGTCTCCTTGAATGTCTTCAGCTGTTTCTCCGTTGGAAGATCTCCGAAGAGCAGCAGATATGACACCTCCTCGAAGCCGAAGCGCTTAAAACCGAAATCCTGCACCATTTCTATAACATTGTAGCCGCGGTACCAGAGCTGTCCGTCACAGGGCACCTCCCTGCCGTCAACTATCTTTGATGAAACTATCTTGGAAATGTTGGTCACACCGGTAAGAACGCCCTTACCGTTTTTATCCCTCAGGCCCCTTTTTACTCCAAATTCGTCATAGAGATTTACATCTACGTTATCTGCCGCCCTGCAGACGGATTCGTAGTTTCTTGCGAATTCTTTTACGTCCATGTTGTTCTCCTTTTTGTGTCAGTATTGTAACTATTCAGCGCCCTGTGAAAATCACAAAAATCACGGATGGAAAGCTTGCTTTCCAGACTGATTTTTATGATTTTCACGGGATGGCCAAGAGGCGAAGCCTCTCTGGCCATTCTACGCTCCGGATGCGGAGCATCCGGAGCCGTGGTACTGAATAGTTACTCAGTATTTATGTCGTTTTGGATACTAACCTTCCGTCCTGGGCAGCAGTGTATTCTCCTCCGAATGCAGGATATCCATAAATTCTTCTCCTGTAATGGTCTCATTTTCAAAGAGGTGCTTTGCTATCTCATGCAGCTTCTGGATATTCTTCTCCAATATCTCACGCGCCCTCTTATGCTGCTCTGTAACCAGATCCACTACCATCTTATCGATCTTTGTCTGGGTCTCAGGGGCACAGGCAAGGCTGGTATCCCCGCCGAGATACTGGTTTGTCACAACCTCCATGGCCACCATGTCGAATTCATCCGTCATACCGAAACGGGTGATCATGGCTCTTGCATACTTTGTAGCCTGCTCGATATCGTTGGCCGCACCTGTGGTGATCTCGTTGAAGATCAGCTCCTCGGCAGCCCTTCCGCCGGTCAGTGTCGCGATCTTATTCATGAGCTCGGTCTTCGTCATCAGGTTCCTGTCATCCTCATCCACCTGCATGGTATAGCCAAGAGCTCCGCTGGTCCGGGGGATGATGGTGATCTTGGTCACGGGCGCGGACTGGGTCTGCATGGCCGCAACAAGGGCATGACCCACTTCATGGTAGCTTACAACCAGCTTCTCCTTATTTGTAAGGATCTTATTCTTCTTCTGGTAGCCGGCGATAACAACCTCAACGGACTCCATCAGGTCATCCTGCTGAACGACGCGGCGGCCCTCACGCACTGCCTTCAGGGCAGCCTCATTTACTATATTTGCCAGCTGCGCACCGGATGCTCCGGAAGCAGTCTTTGCTATAACGTCAAAATCAACATTTTCGGATATCTTGATCTTCTTTGCGTGTACCCTTAGTATATCTATACGGCCCTTGAGATCCGGGAGTTCCACGGGGATACGTCTGTCAAATCTTCCGGGTCTCAGCAGCGCCGGATCCAGGGATTCGGGCCTGTTTGTAGCAGCCAGGATAACGACTCCCGTATTGCCCTCGAAGCCGTCCATCTCCGAAAGCAGCTGGTTCAGGGTCTGCTCCCGCTCATCATTTGTGGTAAGACTCGCATCTCTCTTCTTTCCCACGGCGTCGATCTCATCTATGAAAATGATACATGGAGCCTTTTCCTTTGCCTGCTTGAAAAGATCACGTACCTTTGCGGCACCCATACCTACAAACATCTGAACGAATTCGGAACCGGAAATGGAGAAGAACGGCACATTTGCCTCTCCCGCCACAGCCTTTGCAAGCATGGTCTTACCGGTACCCGGAGGGCCAACCAGCAGCGCGCCCTTGGGAAGTGTGGCACCGATCTCGGTGTATTTACCGGGATCATGGAGATAACCCACGATCTCGGTAAGCAGCTCCTTTGCTTCCTCCTCGCCCGCTATATCACGGAATCTCACATCATTATTCGACTTAACATAGACTCTTGCGTTGCTCCTGCCGGTACCCATGGAAAATGACAGCATATCCTTATCGTCACCCATACGTTTCATCAATCGTCTGGTGACTATCTTGTATACGATGAAGATCAGCGCAAACTGGAGCACCAGCATGATGCCGTAATACAATATCGGATTGGTCTGCGATATGATCTCCGCACCGAAGGATGCGCCGGACTTGTAAAGCCTCTCGTAAAGATTCGCATCATTCATCAGTCCGGTCTTGTAGAGGTTGCCGCTCTTATCGGTGAATACTATCTGATTGGACTGGATCGAAACCTCCTTCAGCTCCTGCTTCTCGATCTTCTGCATGAAATCATTATAACCTACTTCTGTGACCTGCTGTTTGAGAAAATTATTGTAGATCATAAAATTGATCACGCCGAAGACCACAAGCATGATCAGCACATAGGTTGCCGTTTTTCTTCGATTTGGCTGCATTTCCTGCATAAAACTCAACTCCTTTAAAAAAACATACCGGTTAGCACTCCGTAAAAAGGTGTGCTAATCGGCATATTATCACAGCACAGAACCATAAACAAGCTTTCCGGGCTATTATCAAAAATAATTAAACTTAGTACTGTCACAAATCAACTAAGTAATTCCGCCGCATTTTCTTATAGTACGGGCGCAATAACCTGCAGACAGGAATCAAGGATCTGCCCTGCTATGCTCTTCTTCATATCCTCCTCAGTCACCTCATGGCTCTCCTTGAAAGTCTTCTGGAAGTCCAGGAAAAGCGATCCCGCCGCCTTTGAATCCGAGAAATATACCGCATCCTCAAAGTGCAGGAACAGGCTTCTGTAGTCCAGGTTCACGGTTCCCACCACAGCCTTGTCATTGTCGCACAGCATGCATTTGGAATGAAGGAAGCCCGGCGTATACTCATATATCTTCACGCCCGCCTTCTTCAGTCTCGGATATGAGGCCCGGGTAAGCCTGTATACCAGCTTCTTATCCGGAATTCCCGGAACCACTATACGTACATCCACTCCTCTCTTTGCCGCTATACAGATCATATCGGTAAGGGATTCACTCATTATGAGATACGGAGTGAAAATGAACAGCCTCTTTTTAGCCTGTGACACAAGCTCCATATATACATTTTCGGAAAGAGGTATCTCATCAAAGGGTTCGTCGCCGAAGGGCTGCACGAAGGAATCCGACTTAACTGTCTCATGATAACGGTTCGGCATATAATCGGTCAGCTCGCCGATAAGCTTGTTGAACGCTTCCTTCTCCTCCTTTGCGTCCAGCTTCTCCAGCTTCTCCTCCGTACGCTCAGTCTTTCTGTTATGCTCCATCTTCTTTTCAAGACGGTCAAGCAGCCTGCGCCGTTTCTGATTACGCTTGTAAGCGCCTTCATCCACCGCATCCCACATTTCAAGATACATCAGCGTCATATTCCAGACAGCGTCGCCAACGATCCGGATACCTGCATCCTTCCATTTTCCATAGGGGCAGTTAATATTTATATATCTGTCCGAAAGGTTCATTCCGCCGGTAAAGCCGATATATCCGTCCACGATCGTCATCTTGCGATGGTCACGGTTATTCATGAACGGTGAAAAGAGCGGAACCACAGGGTTATATCTCAGGCACTTGAAGTGCGGGTTCACCGAGCTCAGCTGTTTCGCATACTTACGGGGCAGATAGGCTACGCAGCCCATGTCATCATAGAGCAGACGCACCTCCACGCCCTGCTCTGCCTTCTTCATGAGCAGCTCCAGCAGGGGATTCCAGAGCTCTCCCTTCTCTATGGTAAAATATTCCATAAAAATGAAATGCTCCGCTGACTCTATGGCCTCTATCATCCCTTTATGCAGGGTCTCTCCCGAACTGAAATAGGTTATATCCGTATTCTGATGCACCGGAAAATACTGTTCGTTAAATACGTACTCTGCCGTCCCGGAACCCCTGACGTCCTTCTGGACAAAATAATCCTGGGCCTTTCTGTTCTGGAGGTACGAAAGATGATATTTCAGATCCGCTGCATCCAGACGGCGTTTGAATCCCCGTCCCGGCCTCCTGTTCCCCATGATGAAATAGAATGGGACACCGAAGATAGGCGCCGCAATGACCACGATCACCCAGATCAGCTTATATTCCGTCTGCTCCGAGCGGTCATTCAGCATGTACAGCACGAAAACAAAGGACAG
>ONWK01000202.1 GCA_900321505.1 uncultured Eubacteriales bacterium | reverse complement strand
CGCTTTGTTCTTTCTCCACCCATACTGCCTCCTCTCTGCGATACACATTCGTATGCAAATGATTGATCTACTTTCCGCTTATAAGCTTCTTTAGCCAGAGTCCCGTATCCGATAAGTCACTGTCTGTCCATCCGCTGTGTTTTGAACAGGAATGCCTGATCAGCGCCGAAGTCTCAGCTTTGTTGGAAAGACTCCAGCCCGCATAGGACAGATTGTTGTCCTTTATAAGCTTCTTCCACGCGTCCGCAGATGTGTAATCAATACTTCCGTTACCGTCTGCCGCGCAGATGCTAAATTCCGTAATAAATACCGGAGTTCCCGCCGCAAGTGCGGTTTTCAGCTTATTTCTTATGCCATCCTTGTGAGTCGATGCATAAAAATGCAGTGCATACATTACATTTTTATTCTGTTTTACAGGATTTGAAGCCACAAGTTCCACATCCTGTGACCATGTAGGTGTGCCGACTATGATCACGGCCTCAGGATCATTTTCCCTGATCACAGGGATTACGGTATCCGCATAATTTTTTATATCCTGCCAGGTTACCGAGCCGTTGGGCTCATTGCAGATCTCATACAGGATATTATCATAATTCGCATATTTATAAGAAAGATCCGCGAAGAACTGTTTTGCTTCGGAAATGTGTGTATTGGGATTCCCGTCCTGAAGGATATGCCAGTCAAGGATCACATACATACCCAGCTTTGTGGCATATTCCACCGCATTATAGATGGTTTTGTCCAGTTCCGCCTTTGTAATACTGTCATAGTTATTGCAGTATCCACCGAACTCCTCGGTATAGACCGCAACTCTGACAAGATTCGCCCCCCAGTCGGACTGAATCGTCCGGAATGCATCCTGGTTGATATTATACCTGCCCTCGTCCCAGATTATCCCAAAGGTGCTGACGCCCTTCAGCTGAACGGGTTTGCCGGCAGACGAACATAACTGTGTTCCCTTAACCTGAAGCTTGCCCCATGCTGCAGCAGGCGACCCCTTGGGATATGTTGGTTCCGGCAGCTGAGTTGTCGCCGGTGTCACCAGAGGCTTTGCAGAACTCCTCGTTTTGGTCCATGCTCCCGTGCTGTCAACGTAATATCTGCCTATCCATTTGTTTGTAACCATATAACCCTTTGAATCAAAATAATAACTCTTACCGTCTATCCTGAGCCACTGCTTTCTGGGATACCAGTCTCCTGCCTTAAACCACCAGCCCCTGCTGTTCTTTTTCCAGGTTCCGTCCCATTCCTTCTCGTACCAGCCCTTGCTGTTCAGCCAGCATCCGTTTATATATTCCGATTTTGCATAGCTTCCGTCCGAAAACTGATACCACCAGCCCTTATCCGCCTTCATCCATTTTCCCTTTGCTGCGGCGGCCTCGCTCCGGTCCGGATACAGTTGCAGCATACAGATCATCATTACAGCAGCAAGTAACAGCCTGATACTGCGGCTTTTTCTGAAAACAAGCATGCTTTTCACCTTTCCTTTCAGGATCATCCTTCTCCAAGTGCCAGTTCCGCAACACCGAGTGAACCTATCACAGTAACCTCGTTTTCCTTACAGAACTGAAGAAGCTCTCCGAGTTTCTTTCTGTTGCCTCCATGGAGCTTCTCAATAAAAAGTCCATGTCCGGAATTAATAAGCTTTGATAATGCTTCGCTGTCCGTTGCAACTCTTTCAGCCGAAAGCACCTCTATACCCTCTTTTTTAAGGCAGGTCTTCAGCGTTTCTCCCGCTTCCTCCACACTCTTATCCGCCTCCGAAGAAAGCAGTGACAGTTCCTTTATTCCATGGCTGCTGCAGTATGCCCCGATCCTGACTGCCGAATACTTTATGCTTTCTTCATTCGATGTAAAGAGCATATCCTTGAATTCTTTCCGGAGCAGGAAATTCTTTTTCTCTCCCTTTACAAACATAAGTCCGAAGCTTCTGAGTCCGACATTTTCGGAATAATCCGATATGGACGCATGCCTGAGTGAAAGATACAGCATAAGTATCAGCACGCCTATTCCGAGGAATCCTCCTGCAATCATACCTATCAGAACGTATTTAAGGTTTATTCCTGAGGGTTCTTCGGGAAGCTCTTCATCACCCACAACACGGTCAACTCCCAGAAGATATCTGAGATAAGCCTTCTGTGACGAGGTAAAGCTGGTATATGAATTAAGATATGCACGACGGTAGGTTATGAGATTTGCGCTTGCATTTCGCTGCGCAGACTCTGTGGTACTGTCATACAGTGTTATCTTCTTTTCACCCATCAGATCTATCTTGAGCTGCGGTTCCTTTTCCGTAATACCCTTCATATAATCCTCAACAACCTTGCGGAAATCAGCCGCAAGATTCGGATAAAAGCTGTTTTCCACAACACCGATGGATATCTCACCGCTGGAGTTGCTGATCCATACCAGCTCTCTTATATAAGGATATTCTTCATATACCGGATCGATCTCGATGATGTCGGGAATAAACATACCGTCATTTACATATGTCTTGAGCAGCTGCTGATAGGTATTCTCCAGCACGCCTGTACTCTGCCCTGCAGGTACTCCCGTATAAACCATGCGGTACTGGACGATAGTCTGGGTCTCCTCTTTTGAATTACCCTTCATCAGTATGGAATCCCTGAAATAACGCTCAGCTCCCTTCATACTGGAATACTGCATGGTTGCATTTTCCACCGCGATCTTTTCAGGCTCCGTCAGATCCGAACCGTCACTTATCTCGGAAGCCGCATCTGCAGCCTTTTTGTCCTTATAATATTTGTAACCTCCAAGTAAAGCTCCAAAAGCCAAAGCAAAAATCAGTATTATCCAAAAACGTCTGAGCAGGTAGTACCACAGACTCTTCAAACTGATCCTACGGATATTCATCCCTCGTTGTCCTCCTTATATCATATCCCACGTAAGGATCGTGTCTTCAGACTGATCTTCACGCAATACTCTTCCGGTCACTATGTCTGTATATACCGGAGATATGCCGGTACCGGGCCGCTTCGGCATAAGATCCGACGGCTCTATCTTCTCTCCGGCCTTCATATCTCTTGTAAGAACAAGAGATCTTCTTGCCTCACGTCTGGGGATCTCTTCGCAGGGAAGAACAGTTTTTTCCGGAGAACCCATCACCTGATCTATCCATTTGAAGTTCTCGATAGCCCTTCTGAAATCATCAGGATCTCCCGCATGATAATGATCATTTCCCTGAAGTGTCTTATCCAGTGTATAATGCTTCTCTATCACTTCGGCTCCGAGCATATACGCTGCCGCAAGAGTCATCATGGACGCATCCGGAGCGACATGATCCGAAAAGCCCACACGCACATCCGGGAATATCTTCTTAAGAGTCTGAATGATGCGCAGGTTTGCATTCTCGGGCGCCGTAGGATAAGAAAGAACGCAGTGCAGCAGGACTATATCGCTGCAGCCGGCATCCCTGAGTGTCCTGACCGCCTCATCCACCTCCGAAAGATAGGAGGCACCGACAGAGAGATATACAGGCTTGCCTTTTGCTCCGATATGTCTTATGAATGGAAGATTCGAAAGATCCGATGAAGAGATCTTATAGAAATCAACCATATCATAGAGATAATCAGCTGAAGCATAATCAAAGGGAGTCGATGTGAAATCCATCCCTTTGGAATGTGTGTATTCGCACAGTTCCCGGTATTCAGCCTCTCCGAAATGATCAAATTTCAGGAACAGTTCATATTGGGTTTTTGTAGGCTCCTTGGAGGTATCCCAGTAGGCCGGCGAATTTTTGGAAACTATGGTGCCTGCCTTATATGACTGGAATTTTGCGCAGTCTATGCCTGCCTCCGCAGCCCTGTCGATATACAGTTTGGCAGCTTCAAGAGGTGTGATACCCATTACCTTTGCGGTATCATAGAAATTTACACCCATCTCGGCTATCATATACGGTTTCGATCCTCTCATCATTTCCTCCTGCTCTGATCTACAGATTCTCTATTAGTCCCATAACCCGTCTCCGGCCGTTTCTGAGATCATGGCTCAGCATCAGATCCTGGAAACGCTGTCTGCTCTCTTTGGAAAGAGACAGATACATCTTCAGATTGCTTTCTATCATCTCATCCGTGGGGTGAAGACCGATATAGGTAAATCCGTTTTCATTGCTCACAAAGCTGTGGCGTTCCTCCCTCACGTTCTGTGACATGGCTATGGACGGAATACCAAGTATGGCCAGCTCGTAACCTGTTCTTCCTCTTGATGTTATGGCCATATCGCATTTTCTCATAAGCTCAGGCATATTCGACACATCATAGAGCACTTCGATATTGGGTCTGCTGTTATACTCCATCAGCTGCTCCACATTGTCCTTGGCGCGGCCAAGAACAACCGTGAACTGGATATCATCATATTCGGGCTTTGAAGCCATCGCCAGGATGCGGTCCGAATAATTGGAGGGATCCGCTCCGCCGAATGCCACAAATACACGCTCCACCTTCTCCTTTATAACTATGGGGTTATACATAAGGAAAAGCTTTCCTGCGATATAATATTTCTCTCCTGATTTAACCTGAGGATAATTGGCATCGTTATACAGCGCATTGAATACCAGATCCGCCTTGAGTATGCCCTCGCCCTTATCTTCGAAGTTAACTATCTTCGCGTTTGGAAGCACCGACCGGAGACCTATCATATAATCAATGGATGTGGACAGTATATCATTGATCATAATGTCATACTGCTTTTCCTTACAGCATTCAAAAAGCTCGGCTATACCGTTGACCGGTATCAGATTATGAGTGGTCTTTCCGAAAACCGACGCATCCGTCTGATTAAGATCATAATAAATGTCCGGCTTACTGTAGAATTCATCCGCCAGCTCAAGCGCACGGTAGATATGGCCCATGCCCCTCTTATTGTTTCCGTTCACATATATTGCAACCGTCTTTTTATTCAGGGCAGCCGCAACGGCGTAGAGATCGGCAAATGTATCCACATCCACCGATTCATCCTCCGGCACCTCGAAAACATCAACCTTTTCACCTATCCTCGATGTCTCCGTTACCACGGATGCCTTTGATATCACGAAGGCTCCTGTTTCCAGATAGTTGGGCGGCAGGTATTGCCGGTTCAGGCGTTCCTTGTAATTCGGCACCTTATGGCCATCCTTTTCACCCCATGAAAGATGGGGTGCATTTATCGCCGATATTACCGTATCAAGCTCATTTTCTATGGCATATTCTATGGCCTTATCCAGTGTACCTACGGAAAGTGTAGGTGATGTGGGCTGCATGGTAACGATATAATCCCATTTTCCCACAGGACTTGCGGCATCATATATCACCGAATCAAGAGTTACATCATCCCTGCAGAGACGTTCATCTCTCCAGTGAACACCTGCTCCCATTTCACCCGCTATTATCCTGACGGCCTCTGAATCCGTTGTCACTATCACATCCGTGATATTTTGGGATGTAAGCGCATTATTAATGGAATAATACACCAGAGGTTTTCCGCCTATGATCCTGATATTTTTATTGGGTATCCCCTTGGAGCCCGCACGTGCCGGTATTACAGCTAAAATTCGCATTTTTATCTCCTTCATTAATTACTTTCCTTTTATTCTTCCATCCCATGATATCCGGAAGGAAGATAAGTGCCAGGACCACCACCGATAGTCTGTTCACACCGAAGACATGATCGGTCAGACCGCGGAACGCAAATGCCAGTATACACCAGAAATATATCCATTTCTTTTTCCGCATGGCATAAATGGCAGCCCTTGCAAACATAAACGGAACAAAGATGAAGCCTCCCAGTCCAAGGTAAACATGCACGAACAGGTAGGCGTTGTGCAGGTTGCCCTCATAATAGATCGCCATCGGCACTTCATCCAGCGGTGTCCCGAACAGGATGCGTCCCGGGCTCTCGAGAGTCTGCCGGATGTAATCGATCCAGGCCTCCAGCCGTCTGCCCCCGTCCATACCCTTATCCGTAAAACGTGACACAACATAAAGATCCGAAAAACGATCCAGGAAGCTCTGCACTACTATCACTATGGCCGGGATCATTGCCACTAATATGACAACCGCAAGAATGATCCTTTCCCGCTTAGTAGTTTCATCCTGGAAGAAACGTGACAGGAGCATCCCTCCAAGCAGAATGGTGCATGCAAGGAAGCCGCCCCTTCCGCCTGCCCAGAGACTGAGCACCCAGCTCACTATCGCCGGAAGCAGCGGAGCCTTCTTTCCACGTGCATCAAGGAGGCTGTAGTATATCACTATCGGTGCGAGAAGATGGACCGAAATGTAATTATTGGAAGTATCCACGAATACTCTCGCTGTCTTGCCGTTTAACAGGAGTTTTGCGGTTATGACAAGAACATTTACATCCATCGCGATACGAAAAGCGTTCTCGTCAACATTTCCGTCCAGGAAAAAAACCGCCATCAGAAATGACAGCATCAGGATTATCAGCAGCACCCATGTAAGATTTCCTACCAGGAGGATATTGCATATCCCCAGTATCATCGCCCCGAATGCAATAAAAAGAACAGGGCGAAGTCTGAGAGCTCCCTTATCCGAAAAGAAAACCAGGGCTCCCAGCAGCATGACCCCGTAAAATGCAGCACTGAAAACACTGTTCTTCACCTGATTGACCGCTGTGATCACAGCAAAATAAAGAACCACCACCAGCGAATAAACAAGGCGTTTCAGATCCAGATATCCTTTTTGTCGAAGAAATGTTTCTTCCATTTTAGTCTCCTGTCAAAGCCTTACTCAGTTCGCCTTCTGCAGCCTTCCTTTTATCTCTTCAATGATCCGGTCAAGCTCCTCCTCCGTATCGGGGATCTTTATGGTGTCCGGATCTCTGTATGTCCTTCTGGTGAGTTCAAAAAACCTGTCCCTGTCCTCATCATTGCCGTTTTCCCTGCGATACAGATGGTACAGGAGCACCGTCTCGGGTTCCTCGTCAAAAAGCAGCTTCGGCATGATGGTAGCCGTTGAAAGCAGGGAGATGAGTATCATTTTGGACGGATCCGATGCAAGACAAATGATCTCAAACGGGATCGTAGGATATGGATAAGAACGTATAGCCTCATCGTATTCCCTGCTGTCTCTCGGATGTCTCTTGACTATGACCTTATCGTCCCCGAATTCTCTTCTCAGCCGGTCATAGAGCTCAACCACACGCTTATCATTCTCCGGAGACAGAACCCTTTCCCTTAATACATCAAAAATGATAACGGGTTCTCTGATCCCCTTGTCATCGGTGATCTCGAATATCTCCTTCAGAGCGCTGCGCACCTTTTCATTTTTGTTGAAATTCGGAAGCTGATATACGGGAAGCTTATTCTCGGGATGCATTTCCTGAAAGAGCCGGGGCGAATACATATAATATCTCCTGCAGCCCCGAAGCTTCTTTGTCCTGAGCATCATTCTCTTGATCACCTTATCATATGGCGCGGTCCTGAAGGTATTGACATTATCATAGCTGCCCTCTCCGTCGTCAAAGTAACAGGTTTTGGTCATAATATTATTCTTTGAAATGTACAGCATCAGGAT
>ONWK01000044.1 GCA_900321505.1 uncultured Eubacteriales bacterium | reverse complement strand
TCATCATCACTTTCAAAACCGTAAGTGTGTACCGTCATTGCTGATGCCGGTTTTCCCTGCAGCAGGAAAAGAGATGTAACAGCCACGCCTGCTGTGAGGACTGCTTTTGTCCAGAATTTAAGTTTCATTTTAACCTCCTCCCGTAGATCTCCCGGTATGTACAGCCTGAATGATGCCGTATCATCGGGATTCATGAAAACATTTACAGAAAAGATTTTATCGTATTCCTACATGAAATTCAAGGTAAAGGATAAACAACATACCATGTTGATCCGATCAACTCCCTCGGGTCTCCAATTACCGAAAAAACCCGTTGCGCTCAGATTGAAATCTATGTATAATAGACTGAGTTGAGATGCTTTCGGCATCCGGTGAAGGATTCAATTAAGGAGGAAGTTTTTCTATGGGTATCTTATCAAGATTCAAGGACATCATGGCATCCAATATCAATGCTCTTCTGGACAAGGCTGAGGATCCGGAGAAGATGATCGACCAGACCATGCGTAACCTGACCAAGGATCTGGGCAAGGTCAAGGAAGAGACAGCAGCAGTTATGGCTGATGAGGCACGTGCTAAGCGTCAGCTGGATGAGTGCAATGCTGAGATCGCAAAGATGCAGACATATGCAGAGAAGGCTGTCCTTGCCGGAAATGACGGTGATGCAGCCAAGTTCCTGCAGGAGAAGGCTAAGCTTACAACTAAGCAGCAGTCACTGCAGCAGACCTATGACGTGGCAGCAGCAAATGCCATGAAGATGCGCCAGATGCATGATAAGCTGGTTAATGATATCAACAGCCTGAATGACAGAAAGGATGCTATCAAGGCTAAGATCAAGGTTGCCAAGACGCAGCAGAAGATCAACGCAATGACATCCAACATTTCCGATTCAAGCTCCAGCATCGCTGCTTTCGAGCGTATGGAGGCAAAGGCAGATGCTATGCTTGATATGGCAAATGCACAGACGGAGCTGAACACGACAGCAGCTTCCTCTGAAGTAGATAATCTTGCAGCAAAATATGACGCAGCTCCGGATGCAGCCGTACAGGATGAGCTTGCAGCACTTAAGGCAAAGCTTGGCGTAACGGCTCAGGAGTAATATGCCAGGATTAAATCCCAGACAGGAAGAGGCCTGCTCGTATACCGAGGGGCCTCTCCTTATTTTAGCAGGCGCGGGCAGCGGCAAGACCCGCGTTATCACCCACCGTATAGCCTATCTTATCAGGGAAAGGGGTGTGGATCCTTATCGGATACTGGCCATAACCTTTACCAACAAGGCTGCACAGGAGATGCGTGACAGGGTGGATCAGATGGTCGAGGATGTTGCGGATACGATCTGGGTCAGTACATTTCACTCCATGTGTGTACGGATACTGAGAAGATTCCATGACAGACTCGGCGGGAAGAATAATTTTACGATATATGATACCGATGATCAGAAGGCTGTGGTCAAGGAGGCTCTTAAGGCTCTGCAGCTGGACGAGAAGCAGTATCCGGTGAAGGCAATGATATCAGCTATCTCAAAGGCAAAGGAGGACTTCCTTTCGCCGGAGGAGCTGTCACGGAGGAATGCCGATAATTTCCATGGAAGAAATGTGGCTGAGGTATACCGTGAGTACGAGAAACGTCTCAGAAGCAATAATTCACTGGATTTTGACGATCTGATCAACCGGACCATAGAGCTTTTCATGCAGCACCCGGATGTACTGGAGCTGTACCAGGAGAGATTCCGCTACATCATGGTGGATGAGTACCAGGATACCAATCATGCCCAGTTTGTTCTTGTAAAGCAGCTGGCGGCAAAATACCGGAATCTTTGTGTTGTGGGTGATGATGATCAGTCCATTTACAAATTCCGCGGGGCAAATATCTATAATATCCTGAATTTCGAGGATGAATATCCCGATGCGAAGGTTGTAAAGCTGGAACAGAATTACCGTTCAACGGCAAATATCCTGAATGCCGCAAATGCGGTCATCGCAAATAACGAGGGCAGGAAGGACAAGAGCCTCTGGACTGATAAGGAGGATGGCGGGAAGTTAGGCTTCACCGTCTATTACAGCGACAGGGAGGAGGCTGCCGGCGTAGCGAGGAGCATACTCCATGAACAGGAGAAGGGCAGGGAGCTTTCGGATTTCGCGATCCTTTACAGAACAAATGCCCAGTCCCGTGTGATAGAGGAACAGTTCATACGCGAAGGTCTTCCCTATCAGATAGTTGGGGGAACAAATTTTTACTCCAGAAAAGAGATCCGGGATATGGTCGGATATCTTAAGACCATAAATAACCCTGCCGATGCGCAGTCTCTTTCCAGGATCATAAATGTGCCCCGGCGCGGTATCGGTGATACAACTGTTGATAAGATGAGGGACTTTGCGGATTCTCATAATATGAGCCTTTATGATGTTATAGTGGATGCAAAGGAAATCCCGGAGATAGGCAGGTCGGCTGCAAAGGTTGCTGCCTTCGCGGAGCTGATGCAGGAGCTGCGTCAGAAGGCTGAGGAGGGAGATCTGAGCGGACTGTACAGGGACATTATTGAAAAAACCGGATACAGGCTTGAGCTTGAACGGGAAAACACTGTTGAAGCAAGAAGCAGGATAGAGAATCTGGACGAGCTGGGAAATAAGATCACGGAATTTGAGATGGGCCATGACGGGGCTACACTGCTGGATCTGCTGGAGGATATAGCGCTTGTGGCAGATGCGGAGCAGGATGAGGACGGCAGCGGGCGTATCACTCTTATGACCCTGCACAGTGCAAAGGGGCTGGAATTTCCCGTAGTATATATGGTCGGTATGGAGGAAAGACTTTTCCCCAGCGGAATGTCGCTGGATTCGGATGATCCCGATGCGACCGAAGAGGAAAGAAGGCTCTGCTATGTCGGGATAACCAGGGCGGAGGAGAGGCTTTTCCTTTCCGCGGCAAAGCAGCGGATGATCAACGGGCAGACCATTTATCCGGATGTGTCGCGCTTTATAAAGGAGATCCCGAAGCATCTCATGGTCATGGGATATCCATGGGAAGAGGGAAGCAGTGAAACAAAGAAAAGTGTGAATGCATATCGCAGCGGCATTCCGGCAGCAGAGTCATATGGGCGGCCTGCATACAGGAAACCTGCTGCAGCTCCATCCTATACAAGGCCGGCGCCGTCAGGATCTGCTGCATCAGGTGCTTTTACGCCGGATTATAAGGTTGGCGACAGGGTGCGTCATATGAAGTTCGGAGCGGGAACCGTGACCGAGATGGAAAAGGGCGGAAAGGACTATGAAGTAACGGTTATTTTTGACGGCGCAGGTGAAAAAAGAATGTTCGCATCACTTGCGAAATTGCGTAAGATATGATATACTACGCACATCTAATTAATTTCAGGAGGGTTATAACCATGAAAGAAGTTAAGCTTGTAACTGAGGATCGCACAAAGAAGAAATGCTCCTGGTGCACGATCTGCATCATCGCCGGAGTTGTCCTGCTTATCGCTGCAGCTGCTGTAGCTATCTATAAGTATCTTACTCCCGATTATCTTGATGATTTCGATGAGTTTGATGATGACTTTGATGATGATTTCTTTGAAGATGAGCCGGAGATCGCTGAAGAAGCAGCTCCCGAAGCAGCACCTGAGGCATAATAAAAAGAGGCTTTGTGCAAAGAACAGGCTGATGGCTGAGCGCTGGCTGTCAGCCTGTTTGCGCGTAAAATGAGCCATGTACAGCTGCGATATTGAGGATTGCGGAGCAATCGGAGATGTCGGTATGGCTCGATTGATTTTCGGCTTTTTTGGAAAAAAAAATTTCTGAAAAACGATAAATTTCTGCTTGACATTGGGGGACTATCTAAGTATAATTGGAAAAGTGCTGAAAAGACATGGCACATTCGGGATCTTAGCTCAGCTGGGAGAGCATCTGCCTTACAAGCAGAGGGTCATAGGTTCGAGCCCTATA
>ONWK01000088.1 GCA_900321505.1 uncultured Eubacteriales bacterium | reverse complement strand
CGACGGCAATATAGTCTATGTGAACCGCAAGGACTGGAGTCAAGATCAACGGCCAGCGCGTGGAAATGGGCGAGATAGAGGTCCGCATCGCAACAGATAATGATGCCGTTGAAACAGCCGTAGTTAAGGCTTTCGAAAATGAATACGGTCTCACCTATCTTGCAGCTTATTACAAGCTGAAGAGTGGGATGGCGGTGACTGCGGACGAGATAAAGGAAGGTCTTCTGAAAAAGCTTCCGGAGTATATGATACCCAGGTTTTTTGTGGAGCTGGAAAGCTTCCCTCTTAACCCGAGCGGAAAGATCGACCGTAAGTCCATAGCTGCACCCGATGCGGCATCCTTTAAGGCTGAATACATTGCACCGCAGAATGAGCTGCAGGAAAAGCTCTGCAGTGCATTTGAGAAAATACTTAAATGCGGAAGAGTCGGCATAAGGGATGACTTCTTTGCCATGGCCGTATCCGCCGAGGAGCTTGCCGTGAATGCCGCAAAGTATGCCTATCAGGTGGATAATGACATAGATATATGCCTCAGGATACTTGACGACAAGCTGGTACTGCGCTTCCGGGATAACGGCAGGATATTCAACCCGACGGAGTTTATCGATGATTCGGGGGAGGAGATCACGGGCCTTTCCCTTGTCAGAACCCTGACTCCGGATATATACTATAACCGGGTGCTGGGGTTCAATGTCACAACCGTGACGGTACCATGTTAGACGTGTGAACCGGCCGGGAAGGGCGCTGTTCAGGCCATAAACAGTTTCCCGGTGAGGTCATCAGGGTTGCCCCCGAAGGCGTAGTTATGGTAAAATGGCTATGTGATCGCCCGAGCCGAAAGCGAGGGACGGCCCCATGGAAAAGGGTATTTGTTTAAACCTATGAAAGAGAGGCGGGTATGAACAGTTTCAGAAATTCAGCCGGACTCATGAGAAGGGTACTGATCGTAGAGGATGAGCCGATCAACCGTGAGATGCTGGGAAATATCATACAGCAGGACTATGAGGTGTCCTATGCGGAGGACGGAAGACAGGCTCTGGATATGCTGCAGGCCAAGGATAAAAAGTTTTCGCTTATCCTGCTGGATCTCCTTATGCCGAAAATGGACGGCATGACCTTCCTTGACAGGATACGGACGGACGAGGAGCTCAGATCCATCCCTGTTATAGTTGTCACCTCGGAAGAGGATGCCGAGGTGGAGTGTATCCGGCGGGGAGCGGTGGATTTTATAAGAAAGCCTTATGATATGCCGGAGGTGATCCTGGCAAGATGCAGGCGCATCGTGGAGCTGTCCGAGGATAAGGCTGTTATCCGTTCGGCCGAACGCGATACGCTGACCGGGCTTTACACAAAGGATTTCTTTTATGAATATATCCGGCAGATGGAGCATTACAACAGCCGCCGGGATATGGATGCTGTTGTTATAAATGTGGAACGTTTCCATCTGATAAATGAGTCCTACGGCAGGCAGGGCGGTAACGCTGTGCTGCAGAGAATATCGGAGCTGATAACGGAGCAGCTTAACAGCTGCGTGGGTATCGCCTGCCGTGTGGAGGCAGATACATTTTTCATATACTGGGATCACAGAGATGATTATGAAACTCTGGTGCCGGAAATGCAGAACGGGCTGGATCACAGCGATATTGCAAGGACCAGGATCAGGGTCGGCGTTTATAAGGATGTGGACAAGGCGGATATCGAGGAGATATGGTTTGACCATGCCAAGACGGCCTGCGACCGTGTAAGGGGAAATTATACTCATCAGCTTGCGATGTATGATCTGATGCTGCATAAGAGGACCCTGTATCAGGAGCGGCTCATCAGGGATATCGACGGCGCCATAAGAAACAGGGATCTGGTGGTATTTTATCAGCCCAAATACATGATCAGGGGAGACCGGCCGGTGCTCTGCAGTGCGGAGGCGCTGATACGCTGGAAGCATCCCGAGTTGGGAATGATAAGCCCCGGGGATTTTGTGCCCCTCTTTGAATCCAACGGTCTGATACAGAAGCTGGACGAATATGTGTGGAGAGAAGCCGCAGCCCAGATAAGAAAATGGAGAGAGAAATACAACAGGACCATTCCGGTTTCGGTAAACGTATCCAGGATCGACATTTATGATCCGATGCTGGAAGAAAAGCTTGAGGAGCTTCTGGAAAGACATCAGCTCTCCCCGGAGGAGATCATGCTTGAGATAACGGAGTCGGCATACGCCGATAACGCACAGTGCCTGATCGAGGTTGTGGAAAGGCTGAGAGAAAGAGGCTTCAAGATCGAGATGGATGATTTCGGCTCGGGTTATTCATCCCTGAACATGATAACAACCATTCCCATCGATGTACTGAAGATGGATATGAAATTCATCCGCAACATGGAGAAGGATGAGAAGAGCATGAAGCTGGTGGAGCTGGTGCTGGATATCGCAAAATTTCTGAAGGTACCGGTGGTTGCGGAAGGCGTTGAGACCCAGTCTCAGCTGGATAAGCTGAAGGAGAGAGGCTGCGATATCATACAGGGATATTTCTTCTCAAAGCCTGTTCCGCCGGAGGAATTCGAAGTATTTATACAGAACGAGCTAAATCGTAATACATAAAATTAAGGAGGACTTCCATGCTTACAATAGAAAAACTTCAGGCATTCGGTGCCGACACGGAGGAAGGTCTTGCACGCTGCATGAAAAATGAAGGGCTATATCTCAGACTGGTGGGGACCATAACTACGGAAAAGAATTTTGATGCGCTTAAAACCGCCATTGAGGAAGGAGATCTGGACAAAGCCTTTGAGGCGGCGCATGCACTTAAGGGCGTGAGCGGTAACCTGTCGCTCACCCCGATATACACGCCGGTGGTTGAGATAACGGAACAGCTCCGGGCAAAGACGGAAATGGACTATACCGGAGAGGTGGAAGCCATACTTGCCAAAAGAGATGAGCTTAAAGCGCTGTGCGATTGAGGCTATAGTACGTGAAATGCACGATAAAGTCTGAAATCATCACATTTCCCGATGGATTTTTCCGTCGGGATTTGTTATTATGGGTGACGTTAACAATTATTTATTCCGGATAAATGATCCGGAGATCAGGGATGTTCCCAAAAGGAGGGGATGTTTATGTTACTTAACGGAATTATTGCAGGTGTGGGCGTTCTGCTTATCATCGCAGCGATCGCAATAGGAGTTACCTTCGGCAGCTCCAAAAATAAAGTGAAGAAGAGCGATGGAGAGACCATAGTCGAGGTTGGCGGTACAGGCCGGAAGAGCCTCATAGCAGTACTTGCCGGAGTCGGCCTCATTACGGTTATCTTTTCAGCTTCATTCACTGTTATCCCTACAGGATATACCGGTGTAAGAGTTACCTTCGGTCAGGTTGAACAGAATACCCTGCCCCACGGTTTCAATTTCCATCTTCCCATAATCCAGGAGATTGTAACTGTAAATAACAAACAGCAGGATATCAGATTTGAAAGCCCCATCACTTCAGAAACAAGTGAGCGGAACGAAGTAACCTTCCAGGGCATCACGGTTACTTATCAGATCAATCCCGATAAGTCAGCGTGGATCTATGCAAATGTAACCAATTACGAGGACGGACTTGTAAATGAGTCGCTGGTGGCTTCAGCTATCAAGACCTCTTCCAAGACACTGTCACCGATTGACTGTACAAACCGCAGTATCCTGGAGCCCATTGCAAAGGAAAATATCCAGAAGTCACTTGATGAGAAATACGGACAGCAGGTTGTATATGTAAATAAGGTCGTTATCTCCGATGCTGCATTTGATCAGGAATATGATGAGAAGATCGCTAAGAAGCAGCAGGCTCAGATCGATTATGAGACCCAGCAGATCGAGAACAAAAAGAATATCGAGAAGGCCAGCGCCGATGCAGAGGTTAGAAAGACCCAGGCACAGGCAGAGGCTGATGCAAAGCTGATCGAGGCAGGCGCAGAAGCAGAGGCAAACCGCGTACTCAGTGAATCCATCGATGCAAACGTACTCAGCAACCGTTACTATGATACCTGGAACGGCCAGCTGCCTACGACCATCGTGGGAGAAAACGGAGCACAGATCATGCTTCCCGTTGGAAATAATACCGCGGTTACTCCCGAGACCAAGAAGACAGAAGCAACCGTTCAGCCGGCAACAACGGCTACGGAAGCTCCGACAACGGAAACAACAGAAGAATAATCCGGAAAAACTCAGCAGGGTCACAGGCAAATCACAGTGGTTTTGTCTGTGATCCTGCTATATTTAAGGGCTCTGAATTATAAAGATTAAGATTTGATTAACGCCTGATGAAGATATGGTTATACCGCTTGACACCTTATACTATGCACTATATAGTATGACTCAACAGAGCAATACTATACATGACACAGTATTCTGAAACAGAAGAAAAGATCGATAGATGAAGGGAGGAATCCATTTGGATGTTCAGCTGAAAAGAGGACTCCTGGAGGTCTGTGTACTGGCAGCTATAAGGAAGGAAGATTCATATGGTTATCAGATCATCCGGGATATGAAGCCATATGTCGAGATGTCGGAATCAACGCTTTATCCGATACTTCG
>ONWK01000082.1 GCA_900321505.1 uncultured Eubacteriales bacterium | reverse complement strand
TTCAATCCCACCCGGATTTCCCGGTGTATTGACAGCGGAAATGTCGGAGGATCCCATTAAGCTTGCTATCACCACCAGCACTGCCATAACGGCCACTGCGAAGGTTGCCGCTGCCAAAAGAATCCATTTCATGCGTCTGCCCGGGGTCATAGAGGATACCTGGATCCGGTTTTTCTTCTCGCCCTGATTGAAGCCCGCGATCACCGGGAAGATCCCTGCGATCAGGATTGACAGGATACCGAAGGGGATGTAGGTAAATGCACCCTTCAGACCGCCATTTCCCTCTGCCCCACCCGGGCGGATCGATACATAATTGGCTATATCCAGTGCCTTTTCAGACTTTTCCGCCGCAACATTCACGCTGTCCCCCTGCAGGATGTAACCCCTGAGAGATTCCAGATAATTCTCTGCCTGCAGTGTGATGGACATACCAACGGGCATGGAATCATCATAGGTATTAACGACCTTATTCTCCCCCGTCCTGAGAAATGTCTCGCCGAAGCCGGCGGGAATCCGTATCCAGGAAACGATCTGCTCATAATACATATTGTCCGTGATCACTTCGTCTGACATTTTTTCTTTCGATACCTTATGGATCTTCGAAAGATAATTCACCAGAGCCTTTGAAACCTCGGATCCGTCCTCGTCACTCACATAAATATCATAGCTGTCCAGAACCGCCTTCTGATCCTGTTTCTTTTTATAGATCCCGCTAAGCAGAACGATGATACCCACTGTTATGCCGACATAGATAAGGATGCTCACCCAGTTACTCCTCAGGATCTTGAAAAAAGCCTTATAAAGACTCATACTGATTCCTCCTTCCCAGCAGCGCACCGATCACAAGAAGAGCTGCCGAAAGACAGATCATGGTGATGATCGAACGGAAATACCGGTCGCCCGTTCCAAACATATTCAGCGAATAAAAAGCATCCGTGATCACCGACATGGGATTGATCCGATTGATGATAGGCGCTTTTGCTTCAATAACGGCCTTCATCATAACCGCATAGAGTCCGGAGATCGCACCACCGCCAAGAGTGATTAGCGTAAGGATCGTATTCTTTTTGTTATAGGAGAAATGTCCGATGTGCGAAACCAGATAACCGAGAGCAATACCCAGAAGATTCCCCAGTACTACCGTCAGCAGGATCCCTCCCAGTTATCCGCCGAAACGAAGCTTCAGTATGCCCAGAATATAAACCAGTGCGATCCCTGTACACACCATCTGCATGGTGAAGACTGCCAGAAAGATCGCCGCCTCATATTTCAGCCGGCTGACTCCGGAGGCTCCGATCCGAAGTCCCGTATTCGTTGCATTCGGCTGCACACTGATAAACATATCCATAGCGAGAATGGACCCCAGCATGCACATCATGGCGATCAGGTTGTAAAAGTAAGCCAGATAGGGATCCTTATTCTCGCCGGCCATTCCCTTGGAAATAACGAATTCCACATCCTCGGAAACAACCTTTACCGCTTCCTCGTATGCCTCCCCGCCTTTTTCCATACTGTCTGCAAGAAAGGCAGCCTTCTGCCGGTAAGCGCTGACGATACCGGACAGAATACTCTGGTACATATCATTTTCTTTAATCGTAAGGGTTACATCCTGAGCACCGGAAAGGGTGATCACACCGATCACACGCTTTGTCCGTTCATCATCTCCCTTTTCCTTATCCTTTTCCAGAGAGGAACCGAAGAGGGCCTTCGCCACGCCTTCCGATGAACCGGCATTATCCAGCATACGGTTCGCCTCTTCCTCTGTTGCAAAGGTAATGTCCATCATCCTGCTTCCGTCATCATATGTCAGCCCCTCGAGAACCCTGGTAAAGGGATGCTGCTCCGCATTCTCTCCAACGATGGCGATCCGCATGGCCTTTGACGCCTGATCCCCGTAGATGTTGCTGAAAGCAAAGTAGAACAGGGTTCCCAGGATAATGGGAAACGCCAGATTCCAGAAAAGAGCGCTTTTCGTCCGAAGCATTTTCTTTATGTATAAGCCATAGATACGAAACATGTCATCACTCCTTATCACGCAGCTCTTTTCCCGTAATTTCCAGGAAAACATCATTCAGTGTCGGCAGCTCGGAATAGATCCGGTCATAAGACAGATCATGTGCCGCCAGATACTCGATCACATGGGAAATGTTATGCTTTCCGCCGCTGCATTTGATCGTCAGCCGGCGGTCATGGAATGTCACTTCATAAACGTGATTCAGCGTCCGGATTCCCTCTATGTCCTCATCCGACAGCTTTCGGATATC
>ONWK01000330.1 GCA_900321505.1 uncultured Eubacteriales bacterium | reverse complement strand
GAAGGGTGACTGGCCGTTGGTGGTCATCAGGGTATTGATCTGATACTGCATGGTCTGAACGCCGCTCTTCAGCTCGTCCTCCAGACGTTCCTGGATCATGGCTTCAAGAGTATCGTCATCAACCTTGCCTGCAAAATTATCTTCGAAGATCTTTTTATATTTCATGTAGCTCTTGCGGAGATACTTGCCGAGATGTATCATATCTACAGACTGACCGCCGTACTGGGAGGAGGCTACGGACGCGATGATCTGTGTGGTAACGGTGCAGGCTACCTGGAAGCTCTTGGGGCTCTCGATAAGCTTGCCGTTCATGACAGTGCCGTTGTCCAGCATGTCTCCTATATTAATAAGGCAGCAGTTGAAGATGGGCTGAAGGAAATAATCCGCATCGTGGAAATGCAGTACGCCGTCGTCATGTGCTTTGGAGATCTTCTCGGGAAGCAGTACACGGCGGGTAAGATCCTTGGAAACCTCACCTGCGATAAGGTCGCGCTGTGTAGATGCAACGGTTGCATTCTTGTTGGAGTTCTCCTCCATTACATCCTTGTTGCTGTTCTTGATAAGGCTGAGGATGGAATCATCCGTTGTGTTAGCCTTACGTACCAGCTCACGGGTGTAGCGGTAAATGATATATGTCTTTGCGAGGATGTATTTGCCATCCTCCATGAGCTCCTGCTCGATGATATCCTGGATGTCCTCAACCAGGATACGTTTACGCTTCTTTGTCTCGATGCCGTGAACGATCTCCTCGATCTTCGCATCGGTAACTTTTTCCTCGGGTTCCACCTCAGCATTTGCTTTCTGGATCGCAACAACGATCTTGCTGCGGTCAAAATCAACGATGGTACCGTCTCTTTTTACGACCTTCATCCCTTATCCTCTCCTCTACCAATACATACGAAAAATGGGTAAATGAAAGCGATTCAGTCTCTGAATCGCCCACGCAAAGAGATTATAGCACTAAGGTTTTTCTTTGTAAAGGGTAAAATACTAAATGTTGTTAAAAAAAATATAACGTGATACTATATATTGGGGTCATAATAATAAGGAAGTCAGAGAAAAAGGAAAAGAACAATGGCAACAACAGTATACAACTGCATCAGCAGGATCGCTGATGTGATCATCGAAAATAAGGAATTTCTTACGGATCTTGACCGGGAGATCGGGGACGCTGACCATGGCGTGAACCTGGCAAGGGGATATAAGGCCGTTCTGGAGAAGATTCCTCAGGAGGAAGCAGAGCTCGGCACAGTTCTGAAGAAGACCGGAATGACACTGCTCTCCACTGTTGGAGGCGCATCGGGACCGCTTTATGGCACGGCTTATATGGAAGCCGGAAAGGTCATGGCGGGAAAGGAAAAGCTTTCGCCGGAGGATTTCCTGAATGTACTGGATGCGGCGATAGCCGGAATCATAAAGCGTGGAAAGGCTGTGCAGGGAGAAAAGACAATGCTGGATTCGCTGATCCCTGCGCGGAATGCGTATGCAGAGAAAATGGAGAGTGACCCCTGCGCTGCTCTGGATGACGCATGCAAAGCAGCGGCGGAAGGTGTTGAATATACCAAAACCATCCGTGCAACAAAGGGAAGAGCCAGCTATCTGGGCGATCGCAGTATCGGTCATCAGGATCCGGGCGCCACATCTGCATTACTGACACTGGAGGTTCTGCGGGACGCGCTGAAGGAGGTATGGGCATGACCGGAATTGTCATCGTATCTCACAGCAGTAAGATAGCGGAAGGAGTCTGTGAGCTGGCAGGTCAGATGGCACCGGGTTTTTCTGCCATGATCCCGGTGGGCGGACTTGAAGACGGAACGCTTGGAACGGATCCTGTGCGGATCATGGAAGCAATACGCAGTGTGGATCAGGGGGACGGTGTTGTTCTGCTGGCAGATCTTGGCAGCGGGATCATGAGCGCGGAAGCGGCTATGGAGCTGCTTGAGGGAGAGATCCCTGTATGGATCGCTGACGCACCCCTGGTGGAGGGCGCAGTTGTGGCGGTGGTGGAGGCCTCCGCAGGCGCAGCGCCGGAGGAAGTAGTTCGGGCAGCGGAGAGTGCTAGAGGAGAGAAGAAATTATAGGTTCCGAAATGCCATCAGGCGTTTTGAGAACCGTATGCACCCTGCTCCGAAGGAGCAGCCCGAAGGTAGTAAGTGACATTTGATATATCATGAGGAGGATGAAAAAATGAAGAAGCTGATCAATGATGCGGATAATGTAGTTGATGAGATGCTGGACGGCATGACGGCGGCGTATCCGCAGTACGTACGGCGGTTGGAAGGACTTGAAGTCCTGGTACGGGCAGATCCTGCAGAAGGAAAGACCGCCCTTATCTCCGGCGGCGGAAGCGGCCATGAACCTGCCCATGGCGGATATGTGGGTAAGGGAATGCTGGATGGTGCCGTGGCAGGCGCTGTATTTACATCACCCACTCCGGATCAGATCTATGAGGCCATTAAAGCAGTGGACAGCGGGAAGGGCGTGCTGCTTGTGATCAAAAACTATACCGGCGACATCATGAATTTTGAAATGGCAGCTGAAATGGCAGCTGACGAGGGGATTCAGGTGGACCAGGTCGTTGTTGCAGACGATGTGGCAGTGGAGAACAGCACCTGGACCACAGGCCGGCGTGGTATCGCAGGGACGATCTTCGTACATAAGATCGCGGGAG
>ONWK01000057.1 GCA_900321505.1 uncultured Eubacteriales bacterium | reverse complement strand
TTTCCGCGGAATTCCTTTTCGATTTCAAAGCCATCCCAATCCGCCGGGATCGACGGTGAAATGTGCAGGCCGTAGAAATCGGGGCGGAAGCCCAGGATACCTTCAACACAGCCTACCATAACGGTTGATGCCGTTCCTGTCAGCCAGTGTACATGAGACTGACCGAAGCAGGGGCTTGCCTTTCCTTCAGTAAACTGGCCGAAGCAGTAGGGCTCCATCTGACGTATCTCAGCGCGGTCATTGAAGGCTGCGGGACAGTTCTCCATATAGTATTCAAAAGCACGGTTGCCATGTCCAAGCAGCGATTCGGCAAGGATCAGCCAGCCCTGTGTCTGTGAAAAGATACCTGAATTCTCCTTGGTACCGGCATTGTAACCAACCGCAAGAGCGCCGTCGATCGCATGTGCATGGAAGGGGGGATCCATAAGGATCGCGCCATACTTTGTATTCAGGATATTGTAGACGGAATCCATGGCAAGACGTTTCTGCTCTTCATCAGCCTGTCCGGAGATAACTGCCCAGCTCTGGGGATTCAGCCACATATTTGCCTCGGGATCAGCCTTTCTGCCCACAACGGTTCCGTTCTCGGCAAAGCCGCGGATAAAGCGGTCCTCATCCCAGCAGATCTCATTGATCAGCGCCTTCATCTTCTCTTCCTCTTCCTCAAGGAAGGCGATGTAAGCCTCATCCTTCTTGTACTCTGCAAATTTCTTTAAAATGTCCAGCGCATATACAAACTGGAGGGCCACGAAGGAGGATTCACCGTTCGCACCGAGTCTGAGGCAGTCATTCCAGTCTGCATAGAGTCCTGCGGGCATGCCGTGGGGGCCCAGATGCTTCAGTGTGAAATCAATGGCTCTCTTTAGATGATCATAAACCGTTCCCTCATCCTTATTGGCATAGGGGATAACCTCGTCAATAAAGGCGAGATCGCCGGTCTCGGTTATGTATTTATATACCGTGGGGAAGAGCCACAGCGCATCGTCGGCACGGTATGCAGGATGTCCTGTCTCCTGTACATAGGAGAGATCGTCCGGTGTATCCTCATGTCCCGCATTGTGAGTGAATTTAACCAGCGGAAGTCCACCGCCGTTGTCAACCTGTGCCGACAGCATAAAGCGGATCTGCTTTTCAGCCATCTCGGGTGCAAGATGTATCACACCCTGGATATCCTGTACTGTATCACGGTAACCGTATCCGTTTCTGAGACCGCAGTAGATAAATGATGCGGCTCTGGACCAGATAAAGGTCATGAAGCAGTTATAGGCATGCCATACATTCATCATGGAATTGAATTCTGCGCTCGGAGTCTTAACTACGAAACGGCTGAGATATTTTTCCCAGTATGACTTCAGTTCGCCGATCTCCTTCTCCACAACGCCGTCCTCAGCATTGTACTTCTCAATGATCTCAGCTGCTTCCGCACTGTACTTCTCACCAAGAAGGAATATAACCTCCTTCGTCTCTCCCGCCGCAAGAGAAATAACGGTGGAAAGACCGCCGCAGGAATTCTGATTGTAATTCATCTTACCTGAAAGCTTTCCTTCGGATACTCCCAGGGGATCACGGTAATCATGATATGCGCCGAGGAATTCCGCCTTTGCTCCGCAGTATGAATCCACATCGGATTTGGCCATTCCGAAGAAGCGCTCAAGCACCTTCTTTCCGTCCATCAGCACACCTTCCGGATAAGCATCCAGATTGCCGTGGATCTGCTGCATAACCCTGTTCTTCTCGAAGTAGGTTCTGGAGATGAAAAGGGAATACTGAAGATTAACCTGATCCTGCTCATAATGACTGTTATTGGTGAATTCAGCATAACCTGTAACCGTAAGATTCCGTGCCTTATCGGATTTATTTGTAACCTTAAGGGCCCAGACCTCATATTCCTTATCCTTCGGAACATAGTAGGAAGCGGTGCTCTCGATACCCGCATATTCTGCCTTGATAAGTGTATATCCAAGGCCGTGACGGCATTCGCTCTTATACTTATCAAGGGGCTTTCCCACCGGCTGCCATGAGGCTGACCAGTAATCCTTTGTATCATTGTCGCGAAGATAGATATACCGTCCCGGACGGTCAAAGCTGTTGAACTGATACCGGAGTATACGTCCGCTGGCTCCGGACTTTGCAAAGCTGTAGCCGCCGGCATTGTTGGAGATCAGTGCTCCGTATTCCGGTGAACCAAGGTAATTCGCCCATGCCTCCGGTGTATCCGGGCGATCGATCACATATTCTCTTGCTGCATCATCAAAATAACCGTACTTCATTCTACTGCTCCTCCAATACAATAATAATCTCTGTTACATCATCCCCAAAGTTATCGATCACATTCCGGCGGATCACTGCCGATTCACCCGCCTTGCAGACCGTAGTCTCTCCATTTACCGTAAAGCTTCCGACACGGTAGCTGCCGTATTCCAGTCCCTTCGGATTCTGATAGGTTATACGAAGGGGCTTTCCGGCGAAGAACAGCTCTATGGATGCCTCTTTTGTATCGTCAAACTGCTCCGCAAGGATCCGAGGACTGAACTGAAGATCCCCGTTCCTGCCGCGTACGCCGTATACCTCCAGGATCATGGTCATCATATACCAGGATGCCGCTCCGGTAAGATACGGATACATGCCTCTTCCATCAATATTGAAATACTCGGGGATTCCCGGGTACATACGGCTGACCTCGAAATCCAGCGAGGTATCCGACAGGGACTTCAGCACCTTATAGCCTTCCTTTGCAAAGCCCCGGCTGTAGAGTGCATTTCCGTACATTACAGCCATATGAGAGAATACTGCGCCGTTCTCCTTTTCACCATAGGAGAAACCGAACATTCTTCCCATATCCATTTTCAGTTCTTTGAAATCCGTATTCAGCCGGTATCCGCCGATCTCCTTACGATAGAGATAATGATCAGCCGCCTTCGCGATCTTCGCAACCTCCGATTCCTTAGCCGTTCCGCTCATAACGGCGAAAACCTGGCCCGTGAGCATCATCCTCACATCTTCATCGGTCTCGCTGTACCTCTCAACCGCCTTTGCACTGTCATCATAATAGCTGTTGAACCAGCCCTCGCCCTCTGCGCCGTCGATCCATTCCTGTCCGCGAAGGAAGCTCTTCTGCCACTCAGCCATCTTCCTCAGAGCTGATATGATACGATCGAGATCCACCTGTGCCTGCTCACCGGAGACACTGCTTACACAGCTTTCACAATATGCGCTCAGGATCTCCCTCTTCTTCTCTGCATCACCATATACGCCTTCTTCCATTTCGATAAGGGGGTTCAGCTCCTTTGCGATGGATACCATGGCTTTTCCGGTATGGCATTTATACTCTTCCAGTGTATCGGCTATCTCAGCAAGATTCATGGCATAGGCGAAGGTAAATGCCACGCTTTCGCCTCTTCTTGATGCCATATCCAGAGCGTCGTTCCAGTCCGCCCCGCGGAGACGGATGATCCCATGCTCTCCGACCTCACAGAAAGCGGTCAGCGTCTCGATAAGAAGATGCTCTATGATACTTCCGTGATATACCCTGCCGTCTGCCGTCTTCAGCTGGTTGCCATCCTCCGGTTTCCAGTCCTTATCGATGCCTGTTGCGCGGCAGGCCTGGGGATCCTTGAAATATCCTGCCTCTTCCTCAAGAATGCCTATATCTCCGGTCTGGTCGATATAAAGCTTCAGTGTACGGAAGGGCCAGAAGGCATGATCCATCCAAACCCTGGCGATACCGTTTCTGTCAGCTATGAAATTGCCGATGCCGTCACCGATGATGGTCGCATTTGTTCCATCGGCACGCACGCCTCCGAAGTTCGCAACTATCATCTTCCGTACGTTATCCGGTTCCATGAACAGAAGGGACAGACAATCCTGCCACAGATCACGCCATCCTCTTCCTCCGCGTCCGTAATCATGATATGGCAGGAAGGAACAGCCGTAGATCCTGCGAAGGAACGGCTGGAAGGATACCCATGACATGAAATGATCAAAATCCGGATCTCCGGTATGGAAATGTACATTCACCTTATTCTTCCAGTAGTCGGAAGTCTTGGTCAGGGCAATGTTCACATTTTCTTCCGTACGGTAGGAAATATCCACCTCTTTGATGCCGGCCTCATCCTCTTCGGCGCCGATGCGGAGTATGTAGGTGCATTCCTCATCCGGTGCAAGCGCTGCCCGGCGGAACCTAAGTCCTCCCACTGCCTCACGGCCGTCGATCTTTACTCCGGCAGGCATGCCCGGTTTATCCAGTATCACTGCCTCAGGACGAAGGAAGCTTCCTCCTTCTCCTATCAGGCTTTCCGTAGTCGGGAAAAAGCTTTCAGCCTTTTCTCCGTTTCCTTCGGAGCCGTATACATAGTAGATCATCCTGTTCAGACGGTGTCCCTTTTCATCAAAGGACATGGTGGGCTTAACCTGCACACCGTCTTCGTTTGTACTTACACGGTGAAGTATGGAGGTAACATTTCTATGATCACGGAGATTATCTGCCGATCTGCCATAAAGAGGGATAACCGCAACGGGAGTGAACTCCACCGGCTGACCGGATACATTCCGGAGCTTCACAACCATGATCTCAACATTTGCATCCACCGGAACGAAGGAAGTCACCTCCGCGTGAATGCCGTATTTTTTAGAATCTCTTATGGCCTTCTGCCAGAGAAAGCCTCCCTCTACCTGGCTTTCCTCCTGTTCAGCGGTAAAACGCTCAGCCTCCTGTCCTGCCGAGCTTCCCACTGCGGACCATACGCGTCCTTCTCCGAAGTTCAGCCAGAAATTCCTGGTATTCTTGTTATTATGCAGATTCTCGACACTTACCGGCTCCAGCACGAAATGCTCCTGATCCAGCTTGGAATCACCGCCGAGATTCGGGGTAACACAGGCCTTCAGCCCGGCTTCTCCCGCGATAGGAAAATACAGATAACTTGTATTCTCCGCCGACTTAAGGACGAAGCTCTCGTCCTTTCCGGTAAACTGCATTGTTCCCTTCTCCATCTTTGTACCTCCTTATATTTTTTGCTTCCCCATTTTCCTCTCAGAATGCATATCTGCTCTAGATTATATACTATTTACCGGATTTCAGATATAGGAATCATGATATTATTATCTTTTTTGTAATTATACGGCATCAAGGTAACCGGATCCTGATCATAAAAACACCGCTTACCCATTAAGAATAAGCGGTGATAGTATCTTTTTTACTTTTTTCTGATTCTCCGGTCAATCGCGAAATCTTCCGGATCCAAATCTGTTCCGCAGATATTCTTCTGTGATCCTTCTTCTGCGTCTGATCATCAGGCTGCCGGTTGCCAGAAGAATGCCGATCAGGCACCCTGCCCCCAGAAGCAGCAGCGATCCGAATGACATTCCCAGACCGGTCGGTATTTCAGCACTCAGCGTATTGGTAACCAGAAGCTCCGTATCGGCCAGTATGGTAAAAGTCGTATCCGTTCCGGTAACGGCATCCTCATCATTCAGCTTAAACGTGGTCGTATATCCCTCGTTCGCTTCCGCGATGGTCACTTCCTTTCCTGTCGGGATCAGAATCTCCACAACGTCATTATGTGACAGGGTGAAAT
>ONWK01000137.1 GCA_900321505.1 uncultured Eubacteriales bacterium | reverse complement strand
GGGAACTATTGGTGAAGAAGAATCCAAATCATAATGAATATCTGGAGTGATTGGTGATTCCCAACAACCAAGCTGCTTGTTATATGCCTCAATGCTTGATTTCAGTTCTTCTATAAGTTTAATTAGGCGAGGTTCCTGAAAAATAGGCTCTTTCAGGTAAGGAAGGAGTATGTTCGTAAAATCCTCTTCCATAATTCGGGTATCTGTTGAAGGGTACTCTTTTGTTATGGCATCATATATTTCTTTCTCAGAAGGCTCCAGTGTGTCGTATATGTTATCACATACCCACTGGGGACATTCCTTAATGAGATCAAGGACAAACACCTGCTTGCCCTGATAATCTACTTTTCTCTCGCTTATTTCCATAATATATTATTTTAAATAGTGCTCTGAACCGTAACCGAATGGATGAATGGGTCGTTGCTCTGGGCAGTTGTTGATACTCGTGCGTAGCCGATTCTCATTTATTCTGTGCAATTTATATTTGTTAACAATTATCAGCCATTGGCTGGAAAATATTAATGACTGTTAAAGGGCATAGCCTTCCTGCTCATATCCAGCATGACATTCCGTGATAGTAGAAACAAGGTTGTATAAACGCTTGTCTTTCAGAACAAATCTTTCATTCCGATTCTCTTGGGCATAATACAGATGGGGATTCCCTTTTGTCCTGATACGTTTCTCCACATCATCAGGTATCAGAAATGATGCTCGATTTGCTCCAAGTTCACCATAGAATTTCTGGTATATCTTAATACCATCCAAATCGAAATCTCCGAAATGAATATACTTGTTTGGAATCGATTTCAACCACTCATTGATTGCAGATGATGTCCCATACCGTGAAACGAACATATATCTGTATTGTCGATCAAACAGATGTCGATAACGCGTTATGTACCTAAAAGGCGTGAAATTCTCAACATACACGACCACAACATCTTCTGGAATGGAGAGTGCGTCAAAGTCGAATATGTGTAACATGGATCCGTCTATAAGTGGCAAATGCCCGGTCTGGCCGTGTAGATGATAGTCTATCTCATCATACGCCGTTACCAGAAAACCCTGATAGCTGACAACACTCAATGCCTTGGTGTCACCAAGGACATTTTGGACTTCTATTCTCGTAGGAGATGGCCCCTCACGAAAACTGACATACTCATCAATATCTTTGATCTGCCACTTCTGGCTGATATGCTTAGCCAAATAATCCTTGTCCCTGGCTATGACAGCAGACCGATTTTTCCCTTTTGGGACAATCATCAGATAGCCTTCATTAAGAAGCTCTTCAAAGAAGACTGTATTAAGCTGGCTACTGGGAAGCTGCTCTCCATCAAGAAGGCGTTTCAGTCTGCCTATTTCTGTTGGCGTGGGAAGTCTCATTCTACATTCACTATTTTGTTAAACTTACACTTGCCATGGATATTCTGTATGAAATAAACATAGCCGTAGTCCGAGCCGTTCATGGTGTCAGGTGCTGCCTGTACCAGATAGACATTTTTCTTGTTGGAAAATGCCATTATGCCCTTACGGTTGTCGGCATCAAGCTGCCCTATCTCGTCCATCACACAGTGAATGATAAAGTCCTGCTGTGTGCTCAGTTTTTTCTTGAATACATCTATCAGCACAATGTTGATAAGCGTCCTGGCTACAAAAGATGTACCCTTGGAGCCGAAAGTGGTAAAGCTCATCGTCCATGGAATGCTATTACCGTTCTCACTGCCCCGAACGTCAAGATCAAAAGTGTCCCGTACTGACAACTGTGTGACGTTACTCTTTGTAAGCGTCTCGGCCAGCTTGTGCACAAGGTTGATAGCGTCCTTCCTTTTATTGCGGATATCATCAATGGGGATGTTTTGGGCGAACAGTCCGGTCTGAGCCTGTTCAATAACTTCCTGGTTCTCTATATAGAAGTCGCGGATCTTCTCTATTATTTTGAATATCTCATTCCCGCTGTTGCGACGCTGGAACTCGATATAATCTATTTTTGAGAAATCCAGTGAAGACAGCTGCTTGTTCATGTCGCTGATGACCTTATCGATCTCCTGTAGATGACGTTGGGTCTCGCCGCACTCACTGGCCGCCTCCTTGATGATGTCATTGTACTGAGTAAAGGACACCTCCTCGTTCTGCTCCCACCGTCTATTAGTAATAAAGTCCTCCAACCATGAAGCAAACGCACAATAATCACGGTTGCTGTCATCACCGACACTCATCACCTTTTTAATGCCATATATATTGTTGATGGAGAACACCCGGACAAAGGCATTTATCCGGTCTTTCAACGATTGCAGTTCGTTAAGACGGCCTACAACACAATCATTTATGGCTTTTATCAGATCTGTTCCCTTTTCATCAGTCTCTTCAAAGTCATTCGACATCAGGAAGCTGGGACAAGTGGTTCCCTCACTCTGATAGCCCAGCACTTCTTCAAGCTCTCGCTGTACGGCAGACAAGCGCCCCTTGTCACTATTGATCGAGGAGTCCAGCCCTTTTATGCGTGATTCGAGTGTACTTTGCTCCTTGGCATATTGCTCCTCATATTCTTTAAGGGCTGCATGGGCTAAAGAAAGCTGGTGCTGATAATAGTCTATTTTGCTGTACTCGCTGATGAATCGCTGGTATTGAATGTTCAGCTCTATGTTTTTCTTGTCAAGCAGGACTTCACGCTGTCTGCCGACTTTTGCAAGTTCTTCTTGCAGGTTGGTCAGCCGCTTGGTGTCAATACCTTTTGATGAAAGCTCTTCAAGCTTCATCTTGTCTATCTCATCCTCTTTGGCAACAATTTCTTTTTCAAGGTTATCTGCCTGTTCCTGATACTGCTGCTGCTTAATCTGGTGTTCTTCGGTCTGCTGGAGCAGAAGATCTTTGCTTTTAGCTGCCGCTGCAAGTCGTCCTTTGCGGCCGCTTTCTCCATTCTCTTCAGTGATTTTAGCCTCCAGTTCTTGCTTTTCTTTTTCCAGCCTTCCTACCTGCTCTTCGGTGGAACGGCGTTTGTTGTCTTTGGCTGCCCTTTCCTTCTTTTCCAGGGCTTCAAAGTCCTTCTCAGCCTTCTCTAACTTCGATTTCTCTGTTGCAAGTTGTCTTGCCAGATCTTCCTTATCCTTGGTGAGTTTGCCTATCTTCCTGCTATGGGGTTCCTCTATCTTGTTAATGGCGCCTTGTAAGGCAATGTCTGGATTCTGGATGTATGACTCCAGTGTCGCTTTTTGCTTTTCCAATGCCATGACCTGTTTCTGGAGAGCATCAATGGTTACGGGAGCACGATCTATCTTGTCAAGGTTAAGCTGCACGCCATACAGGCTGTTCCCATCAGCCACCGATGGGCTGGTTCCTTGTGAGAACAACACATCATCTGCAATTACTTTACCGATGGTGGCTTCCCAGCCCGGCATCTGATTCTCAAGGAACTGTAAGAGTGAGCCGTCGGCCTTTTCGAGCGTACTCTTAATGTCATTGATTTGCTTGCCCAGTTCCTGAACAGACTGCTTCCATCCTCCAATCTTTGTTAGTTTTAACTCTGTTACTTCCTTGTTGGCGGCATCTCGCTCGTTACTGATGGCCTGCTCTTTCTCTTTCAGGTCATTTGTAACGTTACTTATAGCCGTTTCACGTTGTTCGCGCTCTTCGGTGAGATTTTTTTTCTCTTCCTTATAGAGACTGCTACCCTCATAATCAGCCAGTTCTTTCCATAGCTTGTTAATCGCAGTGTCACGTTCCCGGATTGCCGATGTGAGGGAACTGATTATTTCGGCATGTTCCGCTTCAATTTTCTTACATTCGGCCTCGTAGTCCTGACCAATTTTCAGCCGCTCCAGTTTATAGGTTTCGCCCTCCTGACGAATCTTGTCAACAAGACTGGCCTTCAGTTCAGCCAGCGGTGTAATGACTGTGGCAAGCATGTCCTTATACTTGCGCTCAATGTCATCGGTGGCTGAAGTAAGTAGCCTGTATTCCTCGGTCATCGACTGGTATGCAGTCAGTATTTTCTCTTCCTGCAGGAACAAGTCAAGAACTGCCTTTACCTTATTATCGTTAAAACGGCGATTGTCTTTCTCCAGTTGATTAATGGTATCGCTGGTTCGTGTTATGGGTTCCTGTAACTGAGCAATCCTGCTACTGTTCCCGGCCCGGAGCAGTTTCAGTTCCTTGTCGGCAGCGTCACGCTGCTCGACCTGATGCTGAATGCTCTCGCTGATCATTGCTCTTAACTTGGAGTTGCGAGGGATAATGTAATTAAGCTTCTTCCATAGGATACTGATGGCAACCTCCTTATCGATAATCTTTTTGTAGGTGGCCACGACCTGTTTGGCTTCAATCTGTTTTACCAAACGGCCGTTTTCTTCCTTGTTCCATATTTCGATGTCACGATACTGGTCCCTGACGGGCAGAATAAGCTGCTTTAGCTTTGTGATCTCTACGCTGGTAGACGAGAGACCGAGAGCTTCCAAGATAAAATCCCTGATAGTCCTTGTTTCCACCAGCTCTTTGTTCAGGAATACACCTTGAACAGCCTTTCGAAGTCCGAGACTGTTACTGGAGCGAACCAGGGAAAAGTGTTGATAGGATCTGACGTTGCCAAACAGAATGCTGCAGAAGTTCTGCTCACCACGCACTTCGCAAAACTC
>ONWK01000020.1 GCA_900321505.1 uncultured Eubacteriales bacterium | reverse complement strand
AGGGAACGGTAGGAGTATATGGTATAGCCATGCGCTTTGTTACAGTGTTAAATGTGGTGATCTCCGCCATAGCAATGGCGTATACCACATTTGCCTTTCAGGTGAAGGACAGTGATAAGGCAAAGAGGCAGTATTATTATGTGTTCCAGGTGGAGTCCTTCCTGCTGCTGGGAATGTGCTTTACGGTCACGCTCTTCGGACCGGAGGTGATCCGGCTGATGTCCTCCGATGAAGCCTATTATAATGCATCCGAGCCGCTCAGGGATCTGCTGTTTGCACAGGCGGTATTTGCCATGTCCGGGGTTATAGGATACGGTATTAATTTTGCAAAGAAGAGCGGTTATTATCTGCTGGCGGTTTCTGCCGGCGCAGCGGTGAATCTCGGACTGAACCTTGTTTTGATCCCGGAGTTCGGAATGAAGGCTGCGGCGGCAACAACTCTGCTGGGATATATCATAGTATTTGTACTGGTGAGCATTTTTTCAAAACGCCTTTATCCCTGTCATTACGGGATACTGCGGGCAGGCGCCGTAACGGCGGCACTTTATCTGATCTGTTTTTTCACGGGAGAACTGAATCCGTGGCTCAGGCTTATCATCTGGGCTGCGTCGGTGGCGGCCGGGATATTCATATACAGGGATATCCTTAAAAAGCTGGTGCATTTCCTGCGGTCGCAGGTATTTCATCGGGGATAGGGGGTACATGCTTTGAGGATATGTTTTATTGGAGAAGCAAACAGTGCTCATATGGAGAAATGGTGCGGCTGGTTCCTTTCCAGGGGGCATGAGGTACATATGATCTCATTTACGGACGGAAAGCTACCGGGGGTAGTATTTCACAGGATAGATCTTGGGCTTTCGGGTTCTGAAAGCGATCTGGCCAAGCTTAAATACCTGACACAGGGAAAGCGGATCAGAAGGCTGGTAAAGGATATAAAGCCTGATGTGGTAAATGTCCATTATGCCACAAGCTACGGGGCGGTTGCTGCGCTTTCCGGAATACGGGGCTATGTGCTTTCCGTATGGGGGGCGGATGTATATGATTTTCCACGGAAGAGTCCCCTGCACAGGCTGCTGCTGAGGTACAGCCTGTCACGGGCAAAGCTGCTTTTTTCCACAAGCCGGGCTATGGCAAAGGAAACCAGGAAGTATACACGCAAAGCTATAAAGATAACGCCCTTCGGCGTGGATACGGAGCTTTTTACGCCGGATAAGAGGAGCCGGGGAGACGATAAGAGCTTTGTGATAGGAACAGTAAAAAAACTGGAGCCCAAGTACGGTATTGATGTTCTGCTTAAGGCTGCTGCTATTCTCAGAGAGAAGCTTCCGGAACTGCGTATCGTGATCGCGGGAAACGGTGTAAATGAAAAAGAATACCATCAAATGGCTGAGGAACTCGGCCTTGGGGATATAATACGATGGACTGGCTTCATACCCCAGGAGGAGGCTGCAAAGCTGTGGGCGGATCTTGATGCGGCGGTGATACCCTCGGTGCTTGAATCGGAATCCTTTGGCGTTGCTGCGGTGGAAGCGGAGGCGAGCGGGGTACCGGTGGTGATATCGGATGTCCAGGGATTGATGGAGGCAACGCGTCCGGGCTATACCAGTGTGGTCGTCCCCCGGAAGGATCCGGAAAAGCTTGCGGAGGCACTTCTAAGGCTTGCAGAAGATGAAGAACTGCGCCGTAAGCTCGGAAGAAACGGAAGACGCTTTGCGGTCAGGAGATACAGCCTTGATGTCTGCTTTGAGGGAATAGAAGAAAAGCTGGAAGAAATATGTCGGGAAAGGCATTGATATGAAAATAGTTACGGTAGTAGGCGCAAGACCGCAATTTATCAAAGCGGCTGCGGGGTCAAGGCAGTTAAGGAAAAAACACCGGGAAGTACTTGTCCATACCGGACAACATTTCGATGATAATATGTCTGCTGTGTTTTTCCGGGAAATGGGAATTCCCGAACCGGATTATAATCTGGGGATAGCAGGCGGAACTCATGCACAGATGACAGCCCGTATGCTGGTGGGGATTGAGGATGTGCTTCTGAAGGAAAAGCCGGATGCGGTCCTGGTATATGGGGATACGAATTCAACTCTTGCGGCGTCCCTGGCGGCAGTCAAACTCCATATACCGGTATTTCATGTAGAAGCCGGCAACAGGCTTGGAACGCTTGATAATCCGGAGGAGGTAAACCGGATCACGACAGATCATATTTCCACATTGAATTTCTGTGCGACTGAAGATGCGCTTGAAAAACTGAAGAAAGAGGGACTGGGGGACAGGTCATATTGTGTGGGAAATATCATGTATGACAGCTTTCTGCATTTCGCAGGTCAGCCGTGGGAAGAGCCGGATATCACCGGCTTTGACGGCAGCAGGATACAGGTTCCGGATGAGTATTATTATATGACGTGCCACCGTCAGGAAAATACCTGCAGTGATGAACCCCTGACCGAGATCCTTTTTGCCATGAACAGCCTGGATGCTCCGACTGTCTATCCGGTCCATCCGAGAAATCATGAAAGGGCGGGGCGCATTGTCAGAAAAGAAGGCTTCGGAAATATTATCCTTACCCAGCCGGTGGGATATACTGATTCTGTCCACCTGACGTTAAATGCGAAGAAGATCGTTACCGATTCCGGAGGGTTACAGTGCGAGGCCTTTTATGCCGGAGTTCAGTGTGTATTTGTATTTGATTATGTTGTATGGCCGGAAACCATGGTGGATAACCGGAACCAGCTTGCGAAGGCTGACAGGAGTGATATCCTGAGAAAGCTATCCGCTGTACAGAGGATCAACCCTGAATATAAGCCTTTCGGCGACGGCCATGCCGCCGAAAGGATCTGTGAGATAATTGACAGGTTTTAGATACGCGGGCAAACCTTTGCAAGTACATGTTGAAAAAAATCCCGAAAAATGAGACAATAAAGCTGTAGGGTGATGTGAAATAAAGGTGGCTATTCAGCGCCTCTGGCCATGCTAAGCTAAGGCTGCGGAGCATCCGTAGGGTGCTGAACAGTTACAAACAACTCAAGGTACCCGAAAAAACGGGACTGCAGGAAAGGAGAGGTATATGAAGTTTTACAAAGTTGACGACCAGATAGTAATAGCAGATGCACTTTCAGTCGGTGAGGAACTGATCCCCAATACCACGGATGCCGCAGGCGAAAAGCATGTACCGGTTATCGAGCAGGACGGTGAAAGCGTTAAGGTGAGTGTCGGATCCGTGGAACATCCGATGCTTGAGGCGCATTTCATCCAGTGGATAGTTCTTGAAACAGAAGGAGGATATCAGAAAGCCGTACTCGCTCCGGGTGAAAAGCCGTGTGCAGTTTTTAAGACAGACGCAAAGGTTATTGCTGCATATGAGTACTGCAATCTCCATGGCCTGTGGAAAGCGGAGGCTTAGAACGGAACTATTTTACACGCGAAATAAATGAGAATGATAAGGGGGACGGTTACATAACTTCAGTATTATCGTCCCCCTTTGAAAATAATTAAAAAAAACATGAAATAGTTATTGACAAAGCATTTTCATAGTGGTAATATACAAAAGCTGTCGCACGGAGGACATGAGTTTTACGGGCACCAGACCTGCGATAGTTTTTTATTGCTCTTTCACAATT
>ONWK01000076.1 GCA_900321505.1 uncultured Eubacteriales bacterium | reverse complement strand
TTGGGAAAGACAACATGGATGATTTTAAAAGCGTTCTTTATCCGGGATTTGAACCCGGGGAAAAACGCATAACCATCGGAGCATATGATGATGACGGAACCATACAGGGTGCGGTCTCCTTCCTGCTTCTGGAGGATCAGTATGACTGCGACTGGCTTTATGTACATCCGGAATGCAGAGGAAAGGGAGTCGGAAGCGGACTGTATGATCAGATCAGGGATTTTATACAGGGCACGGGAATGATTTATCCGCTTTCTGCAAGCTTTGAAGTAAGCGAAGAGGACAGGGATCTCTATGGCTTCTTTCTGTCTGAAGATGATGTGATCGTGGAATATTCCCATAAAAGGTTCTATGTAAAGCCGGAGCAGATCGCCGCTGCGGATATCCTGAAAAAAGAGCTCCTTACGGGCTATCAGGTGGAACTCTTTTCCGAACTGAATACAGAGCAAAAGAAGGAGGTCCTGGCGGAGTTGAAGGAGCAGCATTGTTATCTGATACAGGATGCTGCAGGATGGGTTAAGGAACGGATCCCGGAGCTTGATATGGTACTGTATGACAGAGATTCTATTGTGGGTTTGATCTTCTTTGGGAAGAGGGAAGATAACTACCTGGAACTGTCGTATCTCTACAGCACCAGTCCCATGGGAGTATTGCAGATGCTGGCAAGGTCGGCAAAGATCGTGGACGAGACATACCCGGGATACGGGATCGTTTATGATGCGGTAAATGTTGAGACGGAGGCGATCTCGCGGAAAATCTTCCCGGATAATACAGGGGTCTGTATCTATGAGGCTGTTTGGTAGGTCGGCTGCCGATCAAGTACATTATATCATCAGGAGGTTTACATGAACGGATTCGACGGATTTATTCAGAAGAAGAAACAAGACAGAACGATTTATACCGAACAAAAGCAGAGAGGGCTTCCGCAGGAGCAGAAACAGCATGCGACCGTTCAGGATATTTATAACAAATATGAGAACCGGGTAAATGAAGCAAGTACATTTGAACAGCGTTCCGAATACTATTTCAGAGACTCTGAGATGCTGCGGTCCAAGGCAAAGCGCTACAAAACCCTGGCAACCTCAGGGAATGAGATCAATGCGTATTCCAGGAATTATAAGAATCATGGCGCAAGTAAACGGAAGAAGTATGCCAACAAGGCCGCCGAAAGCTTCGAGAAGGCAGCGGCTCTGGAAGACAAGATCAGCCTGAATGCCACAGGACTTGACCTTTATAAGCAGAGAGAGAAGATCATGCGTCTCAGGATGGAGGGTATGGTAAACGCCGCCATGCTGAAGAGCCGGAGCAGCGCGGATGAGACCTACCGTATCCTGAAGGCTAAATTATCCTGCCTCACGGTACTGATGGATCAGCTGCGTGAACTGAAGGAAGGTGTTACGAATAAGACTGATCTGGCATACTTTGATGCGGAGAAGATCAAGCTGGAACTGGAGCTTGCCAAAGTTAAGAAGGATCTTGAGAAAAATGTGCCGTCCACACAGAACAAATGGGAGAAGGAACACGGTCTGGACGGGAACCGGGATAAAAAGAACAGGGCTGCAGTGGCGATGGAACGTCTGCAGGCTGGTCAGGGTGAACCGGCAAACTGTCTGGAATATTCCGTAAGGAGGGACCGGAACGGGAATCCCATCGACAGAACCGAGCTGGAGAAGGACAACTGGAACCGGGAATACCGGCAGGCTATCGAGCAGGGGGATGCGGAGAAGAAGAATCGCATGATGACGGAAGCCTTCGAGCGGATCGGTGCCATGCGTGTCCCGGAACCGGCGGAAGTCAGCAAGAAGGGCATCCTGAATTTCTATGAACAGAACCCCGGCGCATTTGCGGAGATCCTGCGTTTTGGGAAGAGCATCGAAGCCCTGAAGGCAGCGGATCCGGCAGCAGCCGAGTATATGAATGCTCATCCGGAGCTCTCGGAAAAGGCTGAGCTTGCACGGGTTATGGCAGAACTCTTTGCGGATGAGACCACGGGCACCAAAATAACGAGAGAAAAGAAAACCCGTTATGAACAACGTTATGGGAATCTTCGAAATCTGGAACAGCAGAGAGCTGAGCAGCAGAGAGCCGGACAGGCGGTTGCTGTCCCGGTCGAGAGACAGGAGGAGAGCGAGGAGAAGAAGAAGGAGAAGCTGTACGATAAGAAGCTTTCCGAAATGAGAAAGGCTGCGATCAAGCTTTACGCAACGGATAAATTCGGAGCTAAAGCAGAGAAGCTTCTTAAGGAGAGACTCCGTTATTACGAGACGCTTATAGACCGTAAGGTGCAGGATGAAGCTGCAAGACAATACTATAAGGATCTGGCTGGCCTTATTACCTACATGGACTTAAGAGACATGGGTGTGGAATATGCAGACGGAACGGAATATCTTCCTGAAGATCAACAGATATTTACCGAGAGGGAGATCAGCCGTCTGATGAGAGAATTGAAAAATAATGCATATCGTACCAGCGAAGCACGTGAGGCGACAGATCAGCTGTTCAGAGACAGCTTCGTTGCATCGGCTCAGCAGCGCTTCAATGACCTTCTTGAAGCAAGAGAGAACGCAGCTGCCCGCATGGAGGATATGACTACGGAAGATCTGGATGATCTGGAGAATACCTATGCCTATACGAGTGTTAAGCATTTATATCAGATCGATAAGAAAACGGATCATATGGAAACGATCATCGGAGGCATCAAGGCATCGAAGAAGCTTATGGAGAGACTTGGAGTATCCGATCTTCATCCTGAGGTTCAGGATGTGATCGTTAAGGATGAGGAGGGTGGAGAGCATCTTGGTATCAGGTATCGCAAGATGTTTAATCATACCGTCAACAGGACCAATTTTAAGACGGATCATAATAAGGATTTCAACGCTCCGTCTGTCATGTTTACTCCGGAAGCGCTGAAGCAGCTGTCCTCCATCCGCCTCATGCAGTATCTGCTGGGGGATGCAACTTACGATTCGGACAAGAACTTATTCTTCCAGACCGCAGATATTGACGGAGCAAATGATAGTTCGGTCACCATGATCACCGCTGCCAAAAGTGACATTTTTGCCGGAAACTTCGGTTACATCGGAGGAAAGGCACTGGAAAGAGGCAAGGAAAATCTTTCACCCCTGGACAAGATCCGGTTCCCATTATTGGACAGGGAGCTGGTTGATAATATCCTGGACATGAAACCGGGTGAGCTGCGCGAGATCGCAGGGGGGCTTCTCAATAACGACCAGATCGTATACTTTGATTTCAGGCTGAAAATGCTCCAGAAGAAGCTGATTGAATTAAAAGAAGAAGACGCCAAAAGGGACGATGTCGATAAAGTGCTGTTCGGTAAGGATGACTGGGCAAATCCCGAGAAGCTGAAGAAGCTGGAAACACGGCTTCAGGAGGGGAATGAACAGATGTTCCCGGAAATCCTGTCACAGGTCAGGGTGGCAGGGGCCGGCCACGGAACTGTACTGGATCAAAACGGGGAGGATATGGAGGAGTTTTACAGAAAGCTCTACCATAACATGAAGGAATATGTGACCGGTGCTTCCGACATTCAGGATCAGGTGAAACGGTTACTGGATATGTTCGGTTCATGCAGTAATAAGGATGTCCTGTTTGGGAAGGGGACGTCGAAATTTGAAAACGCGGCTAGTGTGGCAGACAGGGTTCTGGAAGAGATCATGAGCGAGGAGCTGACCCGGGAGATGTATAAGGGATGGTATGCCAACAAGAAGAAGCTGCTGGAGAAATATAATGAAGTTTCGGAAAGACTGAAGGATACGCAGATCCCCGATGAACTCAGGAATGAGGAGCGATTTATGCATAAAGCGGGAGAAAGTGAAGAGAAAGCCAGGAAATTAGAGAAGGAGCATTATATTTATTATACCGTTGCAAAGGAGAATCCTGATCTGATCAAGGAATATTCGACATATCAGAATATGGTTACGATCTATTCGGTTGTAAGGTTTAATAACCGGACGATGGATGAACGCTTTGAAAAGCCGGATGAATTCGCAACCGAAACCGTGAGATTGATGATAGAAGAGAATCCGGAGTTTAAAGCCATATCAGCTCATGATGAAAAGCTTGCAACAATGTCAGATTCGTTGATCTCTTCCAGTATGCTCATTAATGTGGAAGAGCAGAATAAAGCTCTGGCCGAATATGATAAATATGACAGGGATACCAGTAAAGCCGTCCTGGAAAGAATCGTGGGTGAGCAGATGGCTCAGTAAATAAACGGACAGGATCATCCTTTGTAACAGACCGCGTGTCGGAATGATAAATGTAAAAAGCCCGTAACCACTGTGTTTTGATCAGTGGCTGCGGGCTTTGATACTTGCAAGGTTTTAATTTCCTTCAACCAGCTCTTTCAGCTTGTCCTTTGCAATTTTGCATTGCAATCCGGAGGTGTGGATCAGCCCTCGAAACTGATGGAGCCGTATATCTCCTCCAGAAGCTTCTCGCTTTCTTCCTTCAGCTCTTCACGGTAGTATGTATGGAAGAAATAATATTGCTTTCCTCTCTTTATCACAAAGCTGTCTCCGCACATTTCTATACCTTCTGCAGTATAGCTGAAGGGATAACCGTAAGCTTTTTCTCCGCCGATCGTGAGCTTCTCGATATCTCCAAAGGTATATCCTTTGCCTTCGGCAGCTTCGCCGTAACGCTTTTTCATATTTTTAACCATATCTTTGGGCCCGAGCAGCATAGAAGCTATAGCGGGAATGGCTTTCCAGGACACCGAGAACAGGAGATGCTTCTCTTCGTTCGACATAACCCATGCCGGTGCATTCTGTCCCTTGCTGAGCGCAATTCTTTCTTCATCGCTCATTACATGGAAACCCTCCGGAAGGGGAATTCTCATTTCCTCATTTACTACATTTACAGTTTCACCCATAGTTTTTGTCCTCCTTTTCATTTTTTACTGCGGATAATGAACCGGGCTGACGTGCATGTCCGTCCGGCCAGTGCCGCGAGGGTCTTATAACCCGTCGCTC
>ONWK01000021.1 GCA_900321505.1 uncultured Eubacteriales bacterium | reverse complement strand
TCACAAACCCTCACTTCGTTCGGGCTGCTCCTTCGGAGCAGGGTGCGTACGGTTCTCGAAATGCCTGATGGCATTTCGGAACCTATAAGGATAAGGAGAATGAAAAAGTGGGAAGACAATTCTGGAAACCGTCCAATATGCTTTATCCCGTGCCGGCGGTCCTGATCTGCTGCGCGGATGAGGAGGGGCGTGCAAATGTTATGACGGCCGCCTGGGCAGGTACCGTCTGCTCCGATCCGGTGATGCTTTCCTTTTCCATACGGAAGGAGAGATATTCGCATGATATCATTGAGAGGACCGGGGAATGTGTGGTATGCCTCACTACGCGCAGGCTGGCGAAGGTCACAGACTATGTAGGCGTAAAATCAGGACGTGATATGGATAAGTTTGCTCTCACCGGAGATCTGAAGCTGACCAAAACAGAGTCGAAATATGTCAGGGCTCCGGGGATCGCGGAAAGCCCTGTATGCCTTGAATGTCGTGTGAAGCAGGTGCTGGAGCTGGGAAGCCATGACATGTTCATAGCCGAGGTGCTGAGTACGGATATCGATGACAGCTATCTGGATGAAAAAGGACGTTTTGATCTGGGAGCCGCGGACCTTATAGCCTACTCGCACGGCGAGTATTATACTCTGGGACAGCTGCTGGGGAAGTTCGGTTATTCCGTGAAGAAGAAAAAGTGACAGTCTTTTGCACAGGGGGAGGTAAGGAATGTATTATTTCATAGTCAATTACCGCGGAGGCAGCGGACGCGGTGCGAAAGCATGGAAGGATATCAGGGGGATACTTAAGGAAAAGCATGTGGAATACCATGCGTGGAAGACAAAGGGACTTGGTCATGCGACCAAACTTGCCGCAGCTATAGTCAGCAGATACGGCAGCCGTGAAAATCCCATCCGTCTTGTGGTTGTGGGCGGCGACGGGACCATAAATGAGGTTCTGAACGGGATCCCGCATTTTGGATGGGTGCATCTCGGCGTGATACCGACGGGTTCCGGAAATGATTTTGTACGCGGTCACGGTCTTCAGAGGAAGAGGATACCGGCCTTGCTCAGTATACTTGAGGCAGAGGAGCCGGTTCGGGTGGATCTGGGAATGGTATCGGCAGACGGAGGAACGCCCCGCCTTTTCGGTATCAGCTCCGGCATCGGTCTGGATGCGGAGGTCTGCCGGAAGGCTCTGCTTTCAAAACAAAAGAAGCTTTTTAACAGCTTCGGACTTGGCAAGCTTACCTATCTTGTACTTACGGTTGAATCCCTTTTCACGCTTCATACCACCGGCGGACGTGTGATATATGACGGAGATGCCGAGAATGTTCTTCGCATGAGACGTCTTATCTTCCTTTCGGGAATGAATCTAAGCTGGGAGGGAGGCGGAGTGCCGATGGCTCCCAAGTCCAGTGTGACTGACGGAAGGATATCCACCTGTGTCGCAGACGGTATCCCAAAATGGAAGACATTTCTTGAACTGCCGGTGCTTGTGATCGGTAAGCAGAAATGGCTGCGGGGCTTTACACTTCGGGACGGCGCAACCATAGATATAGAGACGGATGAACCTGTGGTAATGCATGTTGACGGAGAATACGGCGGCATGGTACGCCGGATACATATGGAGACGCTGCCCGGGAAACTGAGATTATTGAAGTAGTATAATAATCCAGCACCCCATGAAAAAAAAGAATAATTGAAGACGAAATGCTTGCATTTCGGATTGATTATTCTTTTTTTCATGGGGCGGCCAAGGCGCGGAGCGCCTCTGGCCGGCCTGCGCTCCGGATGCGGAGAATCCGGAGTCGTAGGGTGCTGTATAGTTACAGATAGTACAAACAAGACAGGAGAGACATTATGGATATTGAGAAGATCATTTCGGAAATGACACTTGAAGAGAAGGCACGTATGGTATCCGGATTTGATTTCTGGTGGACCGAGGAGTTTCCGGAGCTGGGGGTACCGGCGGTACAGGTCAGTGACGGGCCTCACGGACTCAGAAAGATGTACAGGATAGCAGAAGGGGTTCCGGACGGAACGATAACTTCGGTTTGTTTTCCGGCGGCCTGCGCTGCGGCAGCATCCTTTGATGAGAATATGATGGAGGAAATGGGCCATGTTCTGGGAAAGGAATGTCAGGCAGAGAAGGTTGCGGTACTGCTGGGACCGGCTGTAAATATCAAAAGGTCCCCGCTTTGCGGACGCAATTTTGAATATATATCAGAGGATCCGCTTCTGGCAGGCAAGCTTTCTGCGGCTTACATCCGCGGAGTGCAGGCGGAGGGGATCGGAACCTCGATCAAGCACTTTGCCGCAAATAATCAGGAGTTTGAGCGCATGTACGGCAGCTCCGAGGCGGATGAGAGAACCCTCAGGGAGATTTATTTCCCGGCATTTGAGACTGCGGTAAAGGAGTCGCAGCCCTGGACCGTTATGTGCTCCTACAACCGGATCAACGGTGTGTATTCATCCGAGAATCCGTGGCTGCTGAATACGGTGCTCCGTGATGAATGGGGCTTTAAGGGCGCCGTTATGTCAGACTGGGGTGCGGTATCGGACCGCGTTGCAGGTGTGGCGGCAGGACTTGACCTGGAAATGCCCGGCTCCGGCGGAGCAAACGATGCATTTATTGTACAGGCTGTTAAGGACGGTACGCTTTCCGCGGATGCGCTTGATACCGCTGTTCGCAATATCCTCGGTTTTGTAAAGGCCTATACGGAAAATGCCCGTGAGGAGGTATTCGACCGGGATGCTGATCATAAGAAAGCTGTGGAGTTGGCGGGAGAATGCATTATACTGCTTAAGAATGATGATAAGGTTCTGCCCCTTTCGGAAGATGAGAAGCTGGCTGTGATCGGCGGCTTTGCGATGACTCCCAGATATCAGGGCGGCGGAAGCTCGCATATCAAATCGGCTAAGGTGGTTTCCTTCCTTGAGGCAGCCGGCGGAAAGGACAATATCGTATACAGTGAAGGTTTTGCCGCAGATAAGGACGAGATAGATGAGAAGCTTCAGTCGGATGCACTTGCAGCAGCGGCCGGGGCCGATAAGATCCTGGTTTTAGCGGGACTTCCGGATCTCTTTGAATCGGAGAGCTATGACAGGGAGCATATGAAGCTTCCGGCATGTCAGAATCTGCTTATTAATAAGCTCGTTGCCACGGGAAAACCGGTCATTGTGGTGCTGCATAACGGCTCACCGGTGGAGCTTCCCTGGGCGGATTCGGTTAAGGGTATAGTTGAGCTTTATCTTGGCGGAGAGGGTATAGGAGAAGCTGCAGCGGATGTACTTTTCGGCAGGGTCAATCCTTCCGGAAAGCTGCCTGAAAGCTTCCCCATAAAGCTTCAGGATAATCCGAGTTTTCTGAATTTCCCGGGTACGGATCACAAGGTGAAATATGCCGAGGGAGTATTTGTAGGTTACCGTTATTATGATACAAAGCAGATGGCGGTAAGATTCCCCTTCGGACACGGTCTGTCATATACGGAATTCCGTTATGCAAATCTTCGCGTCAGCAGGGATCATTTCACTGCTGCGGAAGGTGTTACCGTATCTGTCGATGTGACAAATATCGGCGGCCGTGCGGGTAAGGAGGTGGTACAGCTCTATGTGGCTGACCATACGGGAAGTGCGATACGTCCATCCCACGAGCTGAGGGGCTTTGCAAAGCTTGCCCTTGAGCCGGGGGAGACGAAGACCGCAACATTTACCCTTGGCCTCCGGGATTTCGCATACTTTGATGAAAGGCTTCATGACTGGTATGCGGCAAATGGAACCTACACCATCGAGGTTGGCGCATCTTCAAGGGATATCAGGTATTCCGCCGATGTGAATATCATCGGAACAAAGGAGAAGCCGCCCATTATCTCTAAGGATGTTCAGCTGGGAGTACTGTTTACAAGTCCGTATACCAGGGATTATATAAAGGAGAAGCTGAAGCCGCAGATAGCGCAGTTC
>ONWK01000098.1 GCA_900321505.1 uncultured Eubacteriales bacterium | reverse complement strand
TAGCTTGAGATCGCTGCTCCGCCGTTGTTCTTAGTTATTCCGGCTATCAGTCCGTACAGACATACGATAAGCAGCATTGGAACAGCAATATAGTTGAGCCATTTAAGTCCCTTGAATCCGCTGCATGCTGTAGCAAGCATTATCACGCCCCAAATGATAGACCAGATCATGACGCTTGTCGGACTTGCTTCACTACCGCTCATTCCCGCTATCATCGAAGCAAAAGCACTGCCGCATGTCGCTGACTGGATACCGAACCAGCCGATGCAGGCTATGGCAAGAATGATACTGATGATATATCTTGATCCTTTTGTACCTAGTGCTCCGGAAGCCATGACCGCTACAGGAAGTCCTGTATCACATGCCTGCATTCCGATCATGATCATGTATGCACAGATAAGTCCGTAACCGATCAGTATCGAAAGAATCATCTGTCCGATTGACAGACCTCCTCCCGCCAGTACTCCTCCAATCATAAGGCACGGGACGCATATCATTCCACCTGCCCATATTGCAGCAATGGAGGTCCAGCTCTGTCGCTGTTCAGCTTTGATTTCAAAACCGGTTTCTTTCTTTCCCATATTATTACCCTTCTTTCCATATGAAAATTTTCCAACATGATGATTTTAGATGTTTAAAAGGTCATTAATCTTTATCTATGAGGCAAAATAAAAGCAGTGTCTTTTGTCCAAATGGACAAAGGCCGCTGCTTTTGATTATTACATTTGTTGCGTCAGCTATTAGTCTAGAAGACGTTTGACACCACAAGCTTTGAAGAGTTTTTCTGATTCTGGCATGGATCCTATAGTAAATCCAAGGCAGTCGCTCATGGATCTGATTCTATATTTGATTGTGTTCTTATGAACAAACATCTTCTCTGATGTCATTTGAACGTTGCTGTTTGAATCCAGCAGGAATGTGCATAGCGTATCTATGTAGTCATCATTTCCCTTCTTATCCTCAATAACATCGAACAGGTTCAGATAATCCGATATACTGTCAGCGCCATCCTCTACTATCTGTCGGCAGGCACTTGCAAATTCTATATCTCCCCTGACAAAGAATTCCTTATCCGGCATTATCCTTGATGCATCACGCCAGCTGTCATAATTCAGGAGATAAGCACTTCTTACCTCTCCTGTGTCCTTCAGATTGGTAAAGAAGCTTATCCTGACATCCTTGCCCAATACCGTTTCTATATTTGCTCTCAGTGCATCTACATCTGCTTTTTTCTTTATATTATCTGTGAACAGCACGATGCTTTCCTTATACAGGTCTGCACATACTGTACGGCAGAATTTATGTGCTTCATTGGTTACGAGGTGAACGTCATCTGCTGAAAATGTGCTGTCATTGATCACCCACATGGAATCTACAGATTCTATGTCCAGATTGAACATAGCCGACAGTGATCTCATTTTGACCGGCTGATCCGTCAGGATAGCTTCCACGATCTCAGTTGCAACGCTCTCACCCTTATCTTTGCCCCACAGCTTGAGGGCTATACGGACTCCTTCAACAGTCTGTTGGAGCAGTATTCCTGCAAGCGGTCCTCCGACATGTACCACATAAAGGTTATACTTTGTTCCCGAGATATTCACATCCTCTTTATAAACCAGCGCATCTTCCATCTTCGGGAAGCTGATCGGATTTGTTTTGAAGTCATTTGCATTAAGATCTTCGATATCTGTATGTATACCTGCTAATTCACTCGGCCAGGCAGCTTCGTACAGAGTATTGTTTTTATCCGTTGTCAAGATAACACTTGACCTGAGCCTGTTGCTGATAAGCCTTATCGTTGTACCTACATTCTGCTGATGTACAGGCAATTTGGATATTGATTCGAGCAGAGAAACAATCATTGGCTCACCGGAAATCTGATCACGGATAATCAGTCCCATGATATCTGTGATAGCTTCACTGTATCTGAGGTTGAACTGGTTCTCAGGCATGACGATAATAGGGAATTTCAGTTCGTCAGCCAGCTTAATTATCGATGGATCGACTTTCTTTACTATTACTCCTACGTAATACAGTATAAGGCCTGCTTCACCAGAGAGAGCCAGTCTCTTCACGCTGTTATATTGGGCATCTATATCTTCCGCACCATTAAGGAATCCTGTTATAACTATTTCACTGCCATTGAATTCATCATTAAGGTATGCATGATCATCGATCAGCTCGTATTCCATTGTTTCAAGCACGGAAACCGAGGCTACGATCTTATCCAGGCCTTCTTTTCCGGCTATGACAGTTGCATTTGCAAGTGATGGCAACTTGAGCAGATTTCTTACAGTTACACTCATCTCTATTTCCCCTATATTCCTTGCCCATAGTATCTGTAATGTAATGCGGCATCTGTAGGAATAATAGCATACAGATTGCCGCTTTTTGTGTGGTTTCAGAAATTCTCTGCTGTAAGACCGCACTACCTTTCCATAGCATCCCTTATGGGAGTGGCATGTTCCTGTGCAGATCTTGCTCTGAATCTGTCCACAAGAGCCTTGGTCATTTTCATCGCCTGGTCCTCAGTAAGAGTGATGCCGCGGCTCATGCGGTCGTGGCTCGCGTTCCAATCCCTAAC
>ONWK01000125.1 GCA_900321505.1 uncultured Eubacteriales bacterium | reverse complement strand
TCCTTCGTAGATCTCTGTGATCTTAGCGTCACGCATCATACGCTCTACTTCGTACTCACGGATATATCCGTAACCACCGTGGAGCTGAACTGCTTTGGTCGTTACTTCCATAGCAACCTCTGCTGCGTAAAGCTTAGCCATAGCAGCCTCAACACTGTAGGAGGTTGTGTGATCCTTTGTATACTGATCCTTGGTCATTGCAGCCTTGTAAACCAGATTCTTTGCAGCCTCTACCTTTGTAGCCATATCAGCAAGCTGGAACTGTGTATTCTGGAACTGAGCGATGGAACGGCCGAACTGCTTTCTTTCCTTTGTGTAGTTGATAGTACGCTCCAGAGCGCCCTCTGCTATACCAAGTGCCTGTGCAGCGATACCGATACGTCCGCCGTCCAGTGTATGCATGGCGATGTTGAAGCCCTTGCCCTTCTGGCCCAGCAGTGCATCCTTCGGAATACGGCAGTCGGAGAAGATCAGCTCATAGGTTGAAGAACCGCAGATACCCATCTTGTTCTCCTTTGTACCGAAGGTGAAGCCCGGAGTTCCCTTATCAACGATAAATGCGGAGATCTCCTTCATCTTCTTGCCGCGCTTCTCAACGATACCTGTAACAGCGATGACAATATATACATCTGCTTCTTTACCGTTGGTGATGAAGCACTTGGAACCGTTAAGGATCCACTCGCCTGTTTCCTCATCCAGAACAGCCTTTGTCTGCTGTCCCTGAGCATCAGTACCTGCACCGGGCTCGGTCAGACCGAAAGCTCCGAGTTTCTTTCCTGAAGCAAGATCCGGCAGATATTTCTGCTTCTGCTCTTCCGTACCGTAGGTAAGGATGGGATCTACGCAGAGAGATGTATGTGCGGATACGATAACGCCTGTGGTACCGCAAACCTTGGAAAGCTCCTCAACACACATAACGTAGGTCAGAATATCGCAGCCCTGTCCGCCGTATTCCTTCGGAACCGGGATGCCGAGGAAACCGTACTTGGCCATCTTGTCAACGGTCTCTCTAGGGAATCTGTGCTGCTCGTCGATCTCCTGTGCCAGCGGCTTTGCTTCTGCTTCTGCAAAGTCATGGAACAGAGTTCTCGCCATTTCATGCTTCTTGTCTAAAGAAAAATCCATGAATTTAGTCCTCCATTAAAAATAAATAGTATTTATATTACGGATGAAATACGAATCACTCCGTTGCTTCGCAACTCTCGTAATTCTACAACCCTTCGCACTTTCGCGGTTACTTTGTAACCGCTTCGCGCTCGGGTTGTTTTGCCCGATAAGCTCCCGGCCGCCTGCCCGCAAGCGGGCGCGGCCGGAGCTTCCAGGCTTATTTCATCCTACTTCTTAGAATAATCATAGAATCCTACGCCGGTCTTACGTCCGAGCTTGCCTGCGCGAACCATCTTGCGGAGCAGCGGATGAGGACGATACTTGGAATCGCCTGTTTCTGCCTGAAGAACCTCCATGATTGCAAGAACGATATCAAGACCTACAAGGTCGCCGAGTGCAAGGGGTCCCATCGGATGAGAAGCGCCAAGCATCATAGCTGTATCGATATCCTCTACGGATGCGATACCCTCAGCATAAATGCCGACTGCCTCATTGATCATGGGGATAAGGATACGGTTAACAACGAATCCGGGAGCTTCAGCAACCTGAACAGGTGTCTTGCCGATATCAGAAGCGATCTTCTTAATGGTATCAACAAGATCATCCGGTGTATTTCCGCCTGCTATAACCTCAACCAGCTTCATACGGTCAGCCGGATTGAAGAAATGCATACCGATCAGCGGACGGTCAAGGCCGGCACCGATCTCGGTAATGGAAAGAGAGGATGTATTTGATGCAAAAATGCAGCCTGCGGGAACTATAGCCTGCAGCTCCTTAAATGTATCCTTCTTGATGGACATAACTTCAGGACAAACCTCGATAACGAGATCACAGTCACTGCAAATGTCCTTGAGGCCTGTCTTAACCTTGCCAAGCACCTCATCTGCCTTTTCCTGGGTGATCTTTTCCTTGCCTACCAGGAATTTCATGTTCTTTTCAATCTTAGCCTTACCACCATCAGCAAACTCCTGCTTGATGTCGCAAAGACGTACTTCATATCCGTCTGTCATTGCGAAAGCCTGTGCAATACCTGAACCCATGGTTCCTGCGCCAACTACACCTACTACCATTTGTACATCCTCCTATATTATTTATTATATATATTCAGCCTGTTTATACACAAGCCCTGCATCCGGAGGTCCGGACGCTGAAATAGTAGTCAAATCCGTCTTAAAACAGAATATGATTGCAGTAGAACGCCCTCTCCCCCGAAAATACGGAGCAGAGGACGTTTTTTTATTACTTATTGCTGAAGGGAACAACCTTAAGCTTCTTCTCCTTATCCTTTTCAAGGAAGTTTGCCATAGCAGAGATCTGATCCTCTGTCTGGAAGCAGAAGCCGAAGAGTCTCTCTTCGATCCGGATGGCCTTGTCCATATCTTCCTCATCCAGTCCGGAATTGATAGCCTCCTTGCAGTTACGAACTGCGATGGGAGCCTGTGCTGCGATGGTCTCAGCCATCTTCATAGCCTGATCCATCAGCTCTCCAAGCGGATATACCGCATTTACAAGACCGATACGATAAGCCTCGTCAGCCTTGATATTTCTTGCAGTATAGATAAGCTGCTTTGCCATGCCGGGTCCTACAAGACGTGCAAGGCGCTGTGTTCCGCCGAATCCGGGGGTAATGCCGAGACCAACCTCAGGCTGACCGAATACTGCATTCTCGGAACAGATACGGATATCGCAGCTCATAGCCAGCTCATTTCCGCCGCCAAGCGCGAAGCCGTTGACTGCAGCAATGACCGGTACGGGGAAGGTCTCGATCTTACGGAATACATCATTTCCCTTCTTTCCGAAAGCTTCACCCTGCTTCTGTGTAAGAGTGGACATCTCACCGATATCAGCGCCTGCCACAAAAGACTTCTCTCCTGCACCTGTCAGGATGACAGCGCGGATCTGGTCTGTGTCGATATCGCTGAATACAGCATCCAGAGCTTCAAGAACCTCGCTGTTCAGCGCGTTCAGAGCCTTCGGACGGTTGATGGTAACGACCCCTACATAACCCTTTTCCTTATATGTTACAAATGCCATATATTTCTCCTTTTTATACCCGTGATCAGTCTCTCTCAACGATAGTTGCGCATCCCATACCGCCGCCGATGCAGAGGGTTGCAAGACCCTTCTTAAGATCCTTATCCTCCATCTCGTGAAGCAGTGTTACAAGTATACGTGCTCCGGAAGCTCCTACCGGATGGCCGAGTGCGATAGCACCGCCGCGGGGATTCAGCTGCTTCTCAACATCGATACCCAGATCCTTGCCAACTGCAACAGACTGAGCTGCAAATGCCTCATTTGCCTCGATAACATCAAAGTCTTCGATCTTGTAACCGGTCTTTGCCATAACCTTCTTTGTAGCAGCAACAGGTCCTACGCCCATGATCGAAGGATCAACGCCTGCAAGAGCGCCTGCAACGAAGGTAGCCATCGGCTTAACGCCCAGTTCCTTAGCCTTCTCCTCGGACATAACCACGAGAGCTGCCGCACCGTCATTGATACCGGAAGCATTGCCTGCAGTTACATATCCGCCGGGATTGATGGTCTTAAGACGTGCAAGGATCTCGGGAGTAGATCCCTCACGCGGTCCCTCATCCGTATCAAATACAACTGTTTCTTTTTTCTTCTTTACTTCAACGGGAACGATCTCACGCTTGAACTCGCCGTTCTTGATGGCTGCGCAGGCCTTATTCTGGCTGTTGGCTGCAAAAACATCAAGCTCTTCTCTGGTCAGACCCCACTGCTCTGCTACGTTGTCAGCAGTCTTGATCATGTGATAATCGTTAAATGCATCCCAAAGAGCATCCTTAACCATGGTATCAACCAG
>ONWK01000165.1 GCA_900321505.1 uncultured Eubacteriales bacterium | reverse complement strand
TGGAAATGATTCACATCCACAACGATGGCATCCATGGATTTCTCCTGATAATGCTGATCAAACAGGTTTACATAACGCAGGAAATAGCTGATATTGAAAAGGTTGGTCAGACCGTCTCTCTCCGTGGAATGGATGATATTTCTGTCCTCGGAAAGCTCTATTCCCTTATTTACACGGGCCTTAATGATCTCCGGAGCAGGATAAGGCTTCGGAATAAAATCAAATGCACCAAGCTGCAGACACTCCACCTCTGTCTTCTGATCTGCTGTCAGCACGATGACCGGGATATTCTTCAGCTCGGAATCCTCCCTGATCCGCCCGATCAGCTCCACACCACCCATACGGGGCATAATGAGATCCAGCATGATCAGCGCTATGTCATCCTTATGCTCCTCTATCCGTTCCAATGCTTCTATTCCGTCTGATGCATAAAGGATCTCATAATCCTGATCCAGGATTGTTCCCAGAATCTGCTGATTGACGACCTCATCATCCACGATAAGGATGCTTCTTCGAACATTCAGGATAGAATTCTCCTCCATAAGAATGTTCATCATATCGTCAAAATCGTTCTGCTGCTCTGCATCAGACTCATCATCCCGGGTAACTGCTCCCAGACTCTTTAACAGCTTCTTTTCCTCGTACATCAGCTCATCTGCTCTGGCAAAGACCGCATGGAAATCCGTATCCTCTCCGAGTGCATAATCAGAAATTCCTCCGGATACCACAACTCCGCCATCCTGAATATGCTGAACAGAGCGGTCATGCAGAAGCCGCATCAGCTCATTACGCATATGATAATCCCGTCCTCCCAGGATCACAACGAACTCATCGCCGCCGATCCGGTATACCGGACTATGCTGAAAGATCTCACAGACCATCCGGCATGCGGAGATAATATACTCATCCCCGGCCTTATGTCCCAGGGTATCATTTATCTTCTTCAGGCCATTCACATCACAGACCACCACTGCAAAATCGCCGGCCAGCTCATCCTTTATATTTGCATTGATCTCCTTCTCTCTCGTCATGAAGGCGTGCTTGTTCTTCACCCCGGTCATTGAATCGGTATTTGCCTTCATTTCACTTTCCTGAGAGCGTTTGTTCATATAGGAATGATTGGTCAGCATAATGACAAGTACAAAACCGAACATACCAAGCGCCATAAGCATGGTCCTGGTCGTAGCCTTGTTCTGCTGTTCCAGCTGCACGCTGATATATGCCACATCCTCCGCGGGATCCCGTCCGTCCCGGGCGGTTTCATAATACTGCTCCACATTTGCCTTCATCTCGGCATCCGACGCCAGCATGCTCTGCCGCATCCAGACCAGAGAGATGAACAGCACCAGACTGAGCAGCGCCACCCATACAACAACCGATGAACCGAACCGATGCTCCCTGTCTCTGCGCAGGATATTCCGGAAGAAAAGGAAGCCCAGAACACTCCAGATAATGAACAGCAGGAAGGTCTCCTTTGCCATATTTCCCTGCGAGATAAAGTTCGGGATCAGGATATACAGACCGAAACCGATCATAATGACCAAACCCAGAACTCCGATGACGATCCCTCTTTTATCATGAGATTCCTTTGCAAGCTTCAGGCCTGCCGCAGAAACCACTCCATAGATCAGGGTCGCACCGATGGTTGTCACATCCACGATCCATCCGACTGCCGTTCTGCCCAGGAACGGGATCAGAACAGAGGCCAGCATTACCATGAGTATAGCTGCTCCGGGAATATTCTTCTTATTCAGCTCCGTCACTTTCTTCGGGAGGATATGATCCTTCCCCATCGAATAGAAGAGTCTGCTGAGGGCGGTCATATTTCCGATCAGACTGGTGATGACGAGTGCAAGCAGCGCGATCATCAGGATATATTCTCCCGCATCGCCCAGATACGCATGTGCGGCATAGAAAGGCGGAAGCGCCTCTATCCCGCTCAGATTATCCAGATCCCGGATATACTCGAACCAGCTGCTGTACCGGTCCGGATAAGCCGTCACCGAAAGAAGGGTGACCATGACATAAAGAGCCAGGGTTACCACAACGGAGATCACAAGAAGACGGTGGATCTTTCTTCTTTCGAAGCTGAATTCCTCCGTTGTATGGGAAATGCTTTCAAATCCGATAAAAGCCCAGGGAGAGATGACTGCGATCTTTGCAATCTGTGATATCAGTGAAGAATCCTCAAGGAAGAGGGGCTCCATGCTGCCCTTTCTGCCAAACAGCGCCACACCGAAGCAGACCAGGATTCCCAGAACAAAAAGGCCGAAAAGTATGATCATGAATACATTTACAGCCTTCTTAAAACGCATACAGAACAGACCGGCCAGAAGGATGGCCGAGATGGAGAGCAGTATCTCTCCGATATAAACATCATAACCAAATACCGTGTAAAGCTTTCCGACCTTGAAAAATCCTCCCATGAAGATTCTCCCGAACAGCGGAAGAGAGGTGGCATTTGCCCACAGAATGGCCAGATAGGTCATTGACAGGAACCACGCCGCAAGGAAGCCGTAGTCATAACCGAAAAGCTCCTTCGTATAAGAGTAGGCTCCGCCGGCTTCCGGATAGGCCCGCATCAGGCTGGAATAGCTTCTGCTGATGATCAGCATTACAACCGCACCAAAGACAAGGCCCAGAACACTTCCCAAAGGCCCGGCCTGCGCCAGATAAGTATTGCATGTAACAACCAGCGATCCCCATCCAACACTGGTTCCCACCGAGAAAGCAAGTGCTCCCGGCATACTCAGGTGTCTGTCCAGACTTCGTTTCTCCATGCCCCACACCCCCCAATATTTTTATCCGGATAATATTATGTAGCAATAACCGTATATTTTCAGCACCCTACGCTCCTTGGCCGCCCCATGAAAAACGGAATAATCAATCCGAAATGCAAGCATTTCAGATTTGCTTATTCTGTTTTTCATGGGGTGCTGATTAGTTACTATTATATACTGAAACGGCCGGAATAACAACCTCTCACCAACGACAAAAGAGCCGCGATACATGCTTTATCGCGGCTCTTTCCTCCCGCTTTTTTCCAATCCGGAATGAATAACGGCGGCAGTTTTTACATCAGGGCTCCCGAACCTTTTGATATTAAAGGAGTTCTATCGTTCCCGGCGGCTTGGAGGTCAGGTCATACATGACTCTGTTGACGCCCTTTACCTCGTTGATGATCCTGTTCATGCATCGCTGGAGAACAGCGAAGGGAATATCCGTGCATTCCGCAGTCATGAAGTCATTAGTGCAGACCGCTCTCAGAACGATGGCATAATCGAAGGTTCTGAAGTCTCCCATGACGCCGACAGATCTCATGTTGGAGAGTGCAGCAAAATACTGGTTCGGCGGATTCAGGATCTCACCTCTTCCGATAGCAGCATCCACCTCCTCACGATAGATGGCATCTGCCTCCTGTACTATCCTTACCTTCTCGGCGGTAATGTCGTCTATGATCCGCACGCCCAGTCCCGGACCCGGGAAGGGCTGACGGAACACTAGATACTCGGGAATACCCAGCTCCAGGCCTGCGCGGCGCACCTCGTCCTTGAAGAGCATCCTCAGCGGCTCCACGATCTCCTTAAAATCAACATGCTCCGGAAGTCCGCCCACGTTGTGGTGTGACTTGATCACAGCAGACTTGCCCAGGCCTGATTCTATAACATCCGGATAAATGGTTCCCTGTGCCAGGAAATCCACCGATCCGATCTTCTTCGCTTCTTCCTCAAATACACGGATGAATTCTTCCCCGATGATATGTCTCTTGCGCTCCGGATCCTTCTCACCCGCAAGCTTCAGATAGAAACGGAATCTTGCATCAACCCGGATAAAATTCAGGTCGTATTTTCCCTTCGGTCCGAATACAGCCTCAACCTCGTCCCCTTCATCCTTTCTGAGCAGTCCGTGATCCACAAAGACGCAGGTAAGCTGCTTTCCAACAGCCTTGGCCAGCATTACCGCGGCAACCGATGAATCAACTCCCCCCGAAAGCGCGCAGAGCACTCTGCCGCTGCCTATCTTCTCACGAAGGGCACGGATGGTATCCTCAACAAAGGTATCCATCCTCCAGCTTCCGCTGCAGCCGCAGATATTTCTGACAAAGTTATAGAGCAGCTCCTGTCCGTGTTCAGTATGCTGCACCTCCGGATGGAACTGTACCGCATAAAGCTTTTTTTCCGGACACTCCATGGCTGCGGCGGGACAGTGCTCCGTACTAGCCGTTATCCTGAAGCCCTCCGGTACTGCGGCTATATAGTCAGTATGGCTCATCCATGTAGTAAAATGCTCCGGCACATCCTTAAATAATTCCGAGCCTTCTTCCGCGCGCATGGTCTCGGTTCTTCCATACTCGCTCACCGGCGCGGTTTTTACCTCACCGCCCAGCAGATGCGCCATCAGCTGAGATCCGTAGCATATTCCCAGTATGGGAATGCCGAGCTCAAATATCTCCTTTGAATATGACGGAGAATCCTCCAGATACACACTGTTCGGTCCTCCCGTAAAAATGATGCCTTTAGGATCAAGCTCCTTCAGCTTATCCATGGATATCGTATGAGGATATACCTCCGCATACACCTGACAGTCTCTTACCCTGCGGGCGATCAGCTGATTATACTGTCCGCCGAAATCCAGAACTATTATCCGTTCCTGATCCATCTCTCTGTCCTTTCCTTCCTGTTTGATCTTATCCAGTGCAGGCTCCGGATGCATAGTATCCGGAGTCATGGGGTGCCGTAAGATTATGAATAATCGGGCAGAAGCCGAAAAACCTCTCCTGCCCGAACATATAAGCAACTCCTAAGGAAGCGGGTCTCCGCCAAGCTCCTCGATGGCTTTGATCAGCTGTACATCCTCATTATGAGGAAGATCCGTACGTCTCCGAAGTGTAGTTTCCATTTCCACCTCAACATCCGGCTGAAGACCGTCGCCGTGAATATTTCTGCCTGAAGGCAGGAAATATGATGCCACTGTAAGCTTCACTCCGGAACCGTCTTCAAGCGGATATGTTATCTGTACTACTCCTTTTCCGTAGGACTTTGTCCCTACAAGGACAGCCTTCTTAAAATCCTGCATTCCGCCTGAAAAGATCTCCGATGAGCTTGCAGTATTTCCGTTTATCAGGACCGCCATGGGAAGCTCCACACTATGTCCGTCCTCACAGTAATTCTCCCAAAGGGTGGCGCCGTACTTATCCTTCATATAAAGCAGTCTTCCCGGAAACGAGCCGTCAGTTCCGTTAACAACACTCTTATCCTCGATCAGATAATCCAGCATTCTGGTTGCCTGATTTGTAAAACCACCGGGATTATTCCTCATGTCTATGATCAGTGCCTTTGCACCGTTGGAAGTCAGATAATCAACACCCTCTTTAAACTGAGCATATGTATTATCAACAAACTGATCCACGGATATGTATCCGAAGCCGTTTTCCAGCATTTCATATTCCACTGAAATATTCTGCACCACGCGCCGGGGAACATCAAAATAAAGGTAATCATCTTCGCCTTCACGGTACATTTTCAGTTTCGCCGTGCTGTTCTCCGTGCCGCGGATCATTTTCACGGCTTCCTCGAGCTCCGTACCCGTCGTAAGCTCCACTCCGTCTATCTCAATAAAGATATCATCCTGCTGAAGTCCGGCTTCCGCCGCCGGGCTGCCCCTGAGGGGTTTTACCACATAGATTGCACCTGTTTCCTTACTCTTTGAAACGGTCGCCCCGATTCCTATATACTCACCGGAATCCTCCTCATTGATGGCATCCATTTCCTCCTTGGTATAGTAGGTAGAATACGGATCATCAAGACCTGCAAGTATCCCCTTGTAATAATATTCTTCTTTTATCTTATCATCTATATCAAAGTAAAACTTTGAATCGATCAGATTCTCTATCTCCCGTGTTTTTTTCTGTGTATCATATGAGAAAATATCAAAGGGTTTATTCTCTTCTGTACTGTCCGCACTTGCAGCGGTGGTCAGATTTCGCCTGTTATTCTCATTGCTGCTGCCGCACCCGGCCAGAGTTCCCAGGGCAAAGGCTGCAGCTGTCAGGCAGGTTACATATTTACTTCTTTTCATTTCTATTTACGCCCTCCTGTACCGGGCTTTTTTTATTCGTTACTTTTCACCGTTAATCCAGGTCCAATGACTGGTCCGTACTTCCTTCTGTCGTCTTCTCAGTAGTCTTTTCCTTATTTTCTCCGTCCCCGGATTCCTTCTGTGTACTCTCGGTAACCTGCTGCTGAGCAGGCATTGGCAGTCCCAGATACGGTCTCGGGTTTACATAAGTTCCATTTACTCTTACGCTGAAATGCAGATGCGGACCGCTGGTCGCGCCCGTCATACCGACACGTCCGACGATGGTTCCCGCTTCAACATGATCTCCAAGTTCCACGGCATAATCATTCAGATGATGATAGATGATGGTAATGGAGCTTCCGATATCTATCATGACGGTTTTACCGCCCGTACCGTAATAACCCACAAAGGTTACGGTTCCCGGAGCCGCTGCGATCACTGGATCATACATGTTTGCAGCAATATCTATACCCTGATGGTAACGCGTAGCACCGGGTACGCCAATATCACCGCGCCATCCGAAATCGGATGTGATACGATAACTCGACGGCTGCGGCCATACGAAGGTTCCTCCCGAATAGGGTTTGATCTTATAGGTAACCGTCGTAAATTGCGGATTCTCCATCTCAGCCAGACGCGCCGCCTGCTCCTGTTCAAGAAGCTTCAGCTTCTCCAGCTCCTCCGACTGATTATCGATGCTGGCCTGATACTTAAGTATCTCATCCTGTTTTGCTTCAGTCATGAGTACAAGAGCATTCTGCTGGTCCTGATAAGCATTCTGCAAAGTACCGGCCCCGTCTGTAAGGACCTCGATCAGAAGCTTCTGATCTGCTATCTTCCTGCTTGTTTCCTTAAAATCGTTAAGAAGCTTCTCATCATATTTGCTGACCTGCTGCACATACTCCGGCTTGTTCATAAGCTCCACAAAGCTCTTTGCATTCAGCAGCGCATCAACATAACTGTAATTGCCATTCTCATAGGCATTACGGATATGCTCCTTCAGCCTCTCATACTGTTCCTTTTCCTTATCCTTTGTAAGGACCAGCTCATAATTCAACTGCGATACAGCATCTGCCGCTCTCTCCTTGTCAGCGTCCAGCTGCTCGATCTTTTCCTGCAGATCGATGATCATTTCATCCATCTGCTGCATATTTGTAATATAGTCATTCTGCCTGGATTTAAGTCTGGCCAGTCCGTCCTCTGCGTTCTTAACCTCACTCTGCCGTTCGCTGTAGGCTTCCCGCATCTTAAGGATATCTTCCATGGAATAATATTCCGCTATGACCATGACCTCTATTTCCGATGTAAGCTCGGAATCTTCTTCTGTCGGATCTTCGGAGTTCTCTTCCGATTCGGTTTTGGCGGTTGTGTCTTCCGTAGTATCGGTAGATGCCTCCGTCACCTTCTCGGTGGAAGACTTTTCAGTTGACGTTTCCTCTGTGGATGTCTTTTCCGTGGAAGACTTTTCTGTCGAAGTCTTCTCTGTTGAGGTCTTTTCCGTAGCCGTATCCTCTGAAGCAGCCTCTGAGCTGTCCTCCTCGGACGGTTCCTCCGAGCTGCCGGGCTCCTCCGCCGAAACAGCTTCGGTCGCGGAAGCGTCATCCTCCGGAGTATCCGGATCAGCATATACTGCATAGCCGGTGAATAAAAGTACAAGTAAATATGCAGCTATAAAGTGGAGCTGTTTTTTCAATTTTATCAAGCTGCATCACCTCCCGTTCAATCATTGATTCGGGATCATACCTTCAGATGCTTCCTTGTTGTAAGGAAACTGCCTATAAAACCTATACCGATACCAAGTCCCAGACATACAGGGCCCAGCACGATAAAGAGATCCTTTGCCGGTATGAAATCAAAGATCGTCTGCAGAACTGCAAAACGTCCCACTACATAATTCAGGATTCCGTCATACATATACCAGAGCAGGATAACAGGTATGACTGATCCGATAATACCTATAACAACACCCTCTACAATGAAGGGCGTACGTACAAATGCATTTGTCGCGCCGATCAGCTTCATGATCTTGATCTCTTCCTTACGGACAGTGATACCTATGGTGATGGTATTACTGATAAGGAAGATGGATACAAGGAACAGTATCAGGATGATGGCTGCCGAGCCGTATCCTACAAATGTATTGATGGCTGCCACATTGTTGGCAGTGTATTCCGAGCTCTTGACCTTACGGACACCCTTGATATTTTCAAGGAAATGCACGAAGTCCGACTGGTTTGAGACATCCTTCATCGTGATGGAGAAGGATGCGGAATTCTTCAGCGGGTTATCATCCCCGAAGGTCTCCATGGCGGATTTGGGATCATCATAGTTATTCTGGACGAAGTCCTTCCATGCCTGTTCAGCGGATACGAAGTCCATGGTCGCCACTTCATCGCGGGTACGGATCTGCTCACTGATAAGATCGATCTGCTCCTGAGTGATACCCTCATCAAAGAATACCGATATTGAAATATTTCCTTCGATCTTCTCTATGGCTGTCCTGAAGTTCATCAGCACTGCATAGAACAGACCGAAGAGGAACAGACATGCTATGATCGTACCGATCGATGCAAGAGAGAAAAGCAGATTACGCTTTATATTTTTAAATCCCTGCCGGAAGGTATATCCTATCGAACTAATCCTCATCTTCGATATATCCTCCCTTCTCCACATCGCTGACCACAACGCCCTTTTTCAGCTTGATAACGCGTTTCTTCATGGCGTCAACGATCTCTTTATTATGGGTAACCACAACTACGGTGGTTCCCTTCATATTGATCTCCTCCAGCAGATTCATGATCTCCCATGTGGTCTTAGGATCAAGGTTACCGGTAGGCTCGTCGGCAAGAATGATATCCGGCTTATTCACTAGAGCTCTTGCAAGAGCCACACGCTGCTGCTCACCGCCGGACAGCTGTCTGGGGTAGGACTTGTATTTGTCTGCCAGTCCGACCATTGTCAGCATGGCAGGCACCTGACGGCGGATATAACGCGGAGGCGTTTCTATAACACGCTGTGCAAATGCCACGTTTTCATAAACCGTACGGTCCTTGATGAGCCGGAAATTCTGGAATACCACTCCCAGCTTACGGCGAAGCTTGGGGATCTGTTTTTTCTTAAGCTTGCTGTAATTAAATCCGGCGACTTCTATATGTCCCTTTGTGGGAACAAGTTCGCGCAGAAGCAGCTCCAGCAGGGTAGTCTTGCCTGAGCCGGTACTGCCTACGATAAAAACAAATTCGCCTTTATCGATGTGCAGACTGACATCCTGCAGTGCAACGGTACCCGTAGAGTACTTCATCGTCACATTTTCCAAAGTGATCATTTTGTTTCTTTCCTTCCGTTTGTTGCGTGTAGTGGGGGGCAGGGCTCGATATGCGCCGACTTGCCAGTACATCGGCTCAACATGCGCGATGCGCACGTGGCTGGCTGAGACTGACTTGCCAGTGTGCCGGCTCGACAGATGCTTCGCGGGTGCGAAGCATCTGTCGAGTCGGCGCGCTGGCGCGCCATGCCCTCGGGCTGTCATTCCTCAGCGCGTGAACTGCGTTCACTCTTCCGCCGATAGGACATAGGC
>ONWK01000153.1 GCA_900321505.1 uncultured Eubacteriales bacterium | reverse complement strand
GTGGGAATATTAAAAGTAAAATTATTCATGCTATCATCCTTCCATCATTTCATCCTTTTATCATTTCATCCATCAGCCTCAGATTTTTGCTTTATATCTGTCATAATGCAGTTCACTCAGATCAACATCCGTTTTAACTGTTACTATAAGCTTTGCCAACTGTTCACCGACCGCCGGTGCAATCCCGAATCCGTGACCGTTAAAGGCACATGCTACATACAGTCCCGGTATTTCATCAATCGTTCCCAAAGACGGTACGCCGTCAGAGGAAGCATCCATCCAGCCTGCCCAGGTACGGACTATCTTTGCATTTGCCAGATCAGGAAAATACTTCATGATACCGCGGCAGATACAAGGTGCTGTTTTAGAAGAATTGATCGGAGTTCCGTTATCTTTATTGTATCGCTCAAGTCCCGAAGATCCGCCAAATACAAACGAACCATGCTTTGTCTGATGTCCGTAGAAATCCGCTTCCGCAGTTCCCAGCATCTGATCGAACATATGGGGCTGAGCCTCAGTCACAAGGCATTCCAAAAGTGAGTTTGTCATCGGGATATCAATACCTGCCGATGTAAGGATTTCTCTGGAATCAAGTCCCGCTGCAACAAGCACATTTTCCCCTTCATACACATTATTCGGAGTGATGACCCGGCGTATCCTTCCCCGGATCACGCGAAGCTCCTTAACCTGCTCGCCTGAGATAAATGTGACTCCAAGCCTTCTTGCCATCTTGTAATAACCCAGGGTTGTAGTTAAAGGATTGGCGTGTCCGTCCGTCGGACACCAGCTGGCGCAGGTAACCTCATCGGAAAGATAAGGATTGATAGCTCTTACCTCATCTCCGTCTATCATTCGCACATCCAGCCCGGCTCCTCTGGCATTATCAGCCAGTTTTGTAAGGATTGCTTTATGTGCATCATTTTTTCCTAATCTTAAGTTTCCGTCCTGATGATATTCGCAATCGACCTCTAATTCTTCAGAGAGGTTTGGCCAGAGATTTTTAATGCCGTACATAACGAGCGGGAGCTCTCTGACATCTCGTCCCGACTGTCTCACACCGCCGCCGTTTCTGCTGGATCCGCCGTTTCCTATATGATCGGAGCCCTCTAAAACGATCACATCAATTCCCGATTTAGCCAGATAATAAGCCGTTGCACAGCCGATGATCCCGCCACCTACGATTATAACTTCTGCAGTTTTTTTCATACATCTCACCTTCCCTCTGCTCCGGATTCGTCAGACGCATCACTTAAATCATCCGAAGCTTCGTTCGCAAAGATCCTCATCTCTATCGGTCTCATAGGCACACGGCTCGTGGCAGGTTCAAGCTCTGCCGGACTTACTCCAAGTTCCCTTGCCACTATGCTCTTAACCAGCTTCGAGCAGGTCTGTCCCTGACAAAGTCCCATACCTGTTCTCAGATATCTTCTGATCTCGGTGAGCGTCCACATTCCGTCGTGAACAGCTCTTCGGATCTCGCCTTTTGTTATCTCTTCACATCGGCAGATCAGCATATCATCATCTTCAGCCGGAACAAAGGGACCTATATCTCTCGACCTGTCATTTACCGAATTCATAACGCTACCTCCGCTACCTTTTTCTTTTAATCCATTTTTTCATAACTCACTTGACACTGCCGCGAACAATTCATGATTTTTCATCAGGCCTGAAAAATCGTGCCTTCATGGCGTATTCCTTAGGAACGCGCATAGTCAGAAGATTTGTTTTGTCAAATGCTTTCATGCTCTTAACCGAAACAACCTTCGCTTCACAGACAACCTTACCGTCACGGCCGAGTCCGAGGCCCTTCGTCCCCGCTTCGGGAAGCGGCAAAAATTCGTACGGTAATGTTACTGTTGCAGTTCCGTCACCGCAGTCTTCATCAACCAGGAAGATAGCCTGTCCGGAGCAGATAGCAACACACATTCCGCAATTGATGCATTCACTTCCATCCGTAACTATCGGAAGCGATGTAATATCAGAGCCGATGGAGATGCAGCCTTTTTTGCAGGCATCCTGGCACGGATTACAGGGTATGTTCTGTGTACATTCGATCACAGGATGGACTCCCTTTTTATGAGTCACACCGGGATATCTCTCTATCTCATCATCGGCCACAAAACCGTGGAGCAAAAGATTTTCGGAAATGTCAATTCCTTCTTCGGTTTTTTCTATTACCTTTCCTCTGTTTTCGGGAGCAAACATTCCCTGACGAAGTCCGTTTAATGCTTTATCCAGCATTGCCAAAGCATCTTCCATTTCGGATTTTGTGATAAATCCCAGGTACTCGGCAGCGATGATCCCTGCCATACGACCCTCGATCATAGCTGAGGAAGCTTCTTCTATACCGGATACATCACCTGCCACATATACTCCGGGCAAAGACGTTCTTCCGTATTCATCACATATAGGAACCTGACCGCCCCGCTTAGGATTATCTTCCATCTTACATCCGGCCATTTTAAGCAGCTGGCTCATAGGTGAAAGGCCTACCGCAAGACATATCGTATCTACATCAAAATGCTTTTCAGTGCCGGGGATAAATTTAAACTTATCATCGATCTCGGCTATGGTCACACCGGTAACCTCTGTATCTCCTTCGGCTTTTACGATGGTGTGTGACAGATAAAAGGGTACTCCCGTTCTCGCGACCTTAGCCGCATGGACTCCGTAACCGCCGACACGGGGAGCCGCATCAACCAAAGCAACCACATCGCATCCGCACTGCATCAACTGAAATGATACGACCAGTCCCACATTTCCGGAGCCGAGCATCAATACCTTTTTCCCGGGTAATACTCCATGAAGGTTCATCATTGTCTGAGCCGCTCCCGCTCCGATAACACCGGGAAGTGTCCATCCCGGAAATGTAACCATATTTTCCGCTGCGCCGGTTGCTATCAGTACTGTGTCACCTTTATAATGCTGTACTTCGTCACCGAACTTGACCACTACCTCTTTATCCTGGTACAGCCCTATCACTGTCGCATTTAACACAACCTTTACTCCGACCT
>ONWK01000152.1 GCA_900321505.1 uncultured Eubacteriales bacterium | reverse complement strand
CCGGCATGTCGGAACTGGCAGACGAGACAGACTCAAAATCTGTTACGGGTAACCGTGTGTGGGTTCGATTCCCACTGCCGGCACAAATCTTTCTTAAAGCCTCCTTTGCTTAAGGAGGCTTTTTATTTTCCTGTCTTCTTTGCAACGACCACAAAGCGTTTTCCCTGATCGGCGCCGGAATTGTCACAGGTGGAAAGCGTCAGAAGCTCGTCGCCGAACTCAGCTGAAGCCGCTGCACTGATACTGCTGAGTGAGGTTACATTTCTCACATAATCATCGAATTCTTCGGAATTATCCGCATTAAAGAAGGTATAATACCTGAATCCCTCTTCTCCCACATTGAGTATCTGTCCCTGAAAGGCCGCAATGATCTCATAATAACCGGTTCCGTAGATAGTATCAAAACGGATATATTTATGCTCTTCGTAAAAGGTCTGGTCCTTATATTTCAGAAGATCGGAAAACATGCTGCCGTCCTTCATATTATGACCGTAGATTATGAGATTCGTACTTGGACGTACGGGATCGCTGTCTGCCGCAAGGAAAAGTGTCCCGGCAAGAGCATAATCCCCGTCAAAATTCTTCCGGAGATATTTTTCCTCATTCTGGGGAGTATACATTACCGGATAATCTATGGAGGTTCCTTCTGCGGAAAGCCAGCCTATGAAATCGCTGTTCTTCTCATACAGATTTTTAAATTTCTTCAGTACGAGACGGTCATTAACCATCGTAAACTGCGATTCATGCTTTGAAGGCTTTTCCGTTGCCTTTGTTCCCGGATCGGCAGGGGACGCTTTTTCTGTGGAAGGGGTGCTATCGGGATCATCAGATGGTTCATCTTCCGTATCGATCATTTCCTTCAGTGATGAGACAAGTTTTTTATTCTCTCTGGAAGCCATATAATATCTGAGCAGAAAGTATCCGGATACGAGAAAGATCGCAGCGAAAATAATAAGAAGGATATTAAGGACCCTGTTCCTTCTTCGTCTTTTCTCTGCCTGTCCCATCATCTGCCGGAACTCACCGACCCTGTCCTTGTGGGGACGGTCTGCTTCGGATAGTATTTTTTCAATGTCTATATCATCCTGTCCGAGCTCATCGGGCAGTTCATTCTTATCATTCATTATACGCGCCTTATTTTTTTATTAAAAAGAACCCGGGATATGTCCCGGGCTCCTCTTAGAAATACTTTTTGCTTCCCCAGAGATTCGCATTCCTCAAGGTCTGATATTCACCATAGGCTTGCTCCAGGATCTGCTTCTCATTTGGGAACTTCAGGAGGTGGTAGGCTTCATGATACTTATAATAACCGGAGTCACAGAAGAATTCCTCTCTCTGCGGCTTGCTGTAATAGCTGTCAGCCATCATCAGATACCAGTGTACATTCTTACTGATGACATCATTTGCGGTACTGAAGGAATAACTGGTCTTACCCACATATTTCATTATCTGTGCGGATACCCCGGATTCTTCCTTTACCTCACGGAGCGCGGTCTGATTGAAGTCCTCATTCTTTTCGACCGTTCCCTTCGGCAATACCCAGCCTTCATACTTATTTCGGTAGTTCTTATAAAGTAACAGAATCTTCCCGCGGAAAATTACCACACCACCACAGCTCGTTGCTTCTGACACATCACAACCCTCCCTCATGGTGCTTCTACACTTATGCAGAATTATATCAGCATCCGGGATACAAATCAAGGATAATATGTCTCAAATATTTTGGCAGCAACCTGTACGCCTGTAAGTCCGTCAGTGTCTGAATCTTCGATCACGACAGCAACAACGATATCGGGATCATCAGGATTGGAATATCCTACAAACCAGGAGTTGCAATGTCCCTCATTATCATATTCGGCCGTACCGGTCTTTCCTACGATCTTGTGCCTGTAATTCTTGAATTTTGAGGATGATGTTCCGTAGGCTCCGGGAGCAAGCAGCAGCTCCTGAAGCTTTTTAGCCTCGGAGGAGGTCATGATGGTTGATGCCGTTTCCGAAGACCAGGATTTAACAACGACACCTGATGCATTCTCGATATGGTCTACCAGATACGGCTTCATCATGACACCGCCGTTTGCTATGGCAGCCATGATAAGCGCATTATGCAGGGGCGTTATCTGGGTCTCGCCCTGCCCTATCACCGTCTGGGGTATAAGATCCCTTGATGCGGAGCCGTTCATGGTAAAGGATGAATGGGAATAACCTCCGTCATAAGGAAGATCCTTGTTAAACAGCAGATCCTCCGCAGTATTCCTCAGCCCGTCCATGCTTATCTCATTCATTCCGATATTTGCAAAGCTGGTATTACAGGAGTATCCTATGGAATGTTCAAGATCCACGGTCCCGTGAGCCTTCTGCTTGTAACAGATGATCTTGACTCCGTTAAATGTATCCTTTCCGGTGCATTTATAGCTGTAGCTGTTATCACCGGGATGCTCCCGGAGGTATTCAAGAGCCGTTACCGTCTTGAAGGTTGAGCCGGGTGCATATAATCCCATAGTAGCGCGGTTTACAAGTATCGAGCTGGATGCGCCCTCTTCCGTATGTATCTCCTCCCAAACCTTATCTATCTGGTTGGGATCGAACCCTGGCTTGCTTACCATTGTAAGGATCTTTCCCGTATCGGGTTCCATAACGATCACTGCACCATTATGGTTTCCCATAGCCTTATATGCTGCGGCCTGAAGCCTGGAATCAAGGGTTGTTACAACATTGTTCCCCGCTTTTTTCCTGCCTTTCAGATCGTCCTTTATCTGTGAAACTATATCTTCATTACAGGAAAGCAGGTCGAAATTCATAGACAGCTCCAAACCTGATTTTCCGTAATCATTGTAGCCTACAACATGGGCGTAGGTCTCACCGTAGGGATAGATACGAACGTCCTCTCCTTTTTTAGATTCGGTTTTTGCAAGAACGGCTCCGTCCGAGGAACGTATCTCCCCTCGTGTTATACTGCTTGCCATGGTATCCTGTCTGCGGTTGCTGCTCTTTGCGATAACATCCTTTGCATCATGTACAAGGAAATATATTATAAATCCGAACATGCAAAGAAATACCAGTACATAGAAATAAGTGAGATAAATGATAGGACGGTTTTTGATCTTCAGATTCTCATTCTTTTTTTCTTTTCTGGCAAGGAATTCTCCCAAAGCCTTTGATTCGGGAGTGTCTATGGAAAGAAGATACTCATCTTCTTCCTTACTGCCTTTTTTTATACGGCGTTTTCTACGGCCGTTCGACGGGTCCGAAGGCGCTGTCATTCCATTCGCCGCCGTATTCCCGGGCCGCGCGGTTCGCCGCTCTGAACCTGTCCGCTGCTGTTCTTGCATCGGCTCTGAGCTTTCGCTCTTCTTCATCTGCCTTTTCTCCTTCCCTGCTTACAAGGACATAGATATACTGAACCATGGAAAACATGATCAACGTACTGAAAATACTGCTTAGTCCGTAACTGATCAGAGGAAGTGTAACACCCGTGGAAGGAATGAATCTTGTTACGCCTCCTATATTCAGCAGGACCTGGGTGATAAAGCTTATGGCAAAACCAAAGGTCATATATTTATAAAACGGCTGTTTACACTTTGCTGCCACATTTGCCATGGCTATAAAGCCGCTGATATATACCAGGATCAGGCAAAGTCCGAAGATAGTTCCGAGTTCCTCGCAGATAGCCGAGAATATGAAATCGCTGGTAACTATCGGTATGAGGTAGGGCTTGCCGTTTCCGAGCCCGACGCCCGTAAAGCCTCCGGTACCGATGGAGAACAGGGATTCCGAAAGCTGATATCCGCCGGTATCCTGATAAGCCCAGGGATCCTGCCATGCCTGAACACGGACTATGATATGGGCAAAGAGAGTATCCTTGAAAATGAAATATCCGATTATGACGGCAATGACTGCAAGCGCCACACCTCCGAACAGGAATACCGGACGTGAGGTCGCCAGATAAAGCATGGTGATGTAGGTGATATAAAAGATCGTTATGGCGCCGAAGTCCTTCTCTACTGCAAGCACCAGCATAAATGCAACGGATATTATCGCATTTATTATGATCTCCTTCATGGTCTTCGCCTTGACCAGTCCGCTGGCTACGAAAAGGACAAAGATGATCTTTACGAATTCCATGGGCTGAAGCGAAATGCTTCCGATATAGATCCAGTTTCTCGCTCCGTAGATGTTCTGTCCCAGGCCGGGAATGAATACCGTGAGCAGAAGGAGGATGCCGGCTATACCGTACAGCACGGTCCAGTTCTTCATGGTACGCAGCTTTCCCATTATGAAGGGAATAAAGCTTGTCATGAACAGCGCAATGGAAGCAAGTATGAACTGTTTAACAGCCATATCACGGTCCAGCCGTGTAAGCATGCTGTAGCCCACCAGCATGAGGAAGGTAACTATATTGATGATAAGTCCTGATGCCTCTGTATATACGATCCTGAAGATCACCACATATAGTATTGATATCAGAAGCTCTATCAGATAGTACCATATCACCGCCATTTCCCTTGTATTAAGGTACATGGTCAGATGGCACAGAAAATGAATGGCAAAAATATCCACCACCTGAAAATTAACAATTCTCTTCCTTTTCACCCTGGTCTTCGCGGTGAAATAAAGAAAGCATTTAATGGTGAATAATGCCATGAAGATAAGTATCAGATATTTGGATATTGTACAGATCAAAGCACTCATAACAGTCCCCTGTGACGTATCCCGTGTTCTGAGGAAAGATTTTTCTCTCTGAGCAGTCTTTCCATATCCTTCTCATTTTCTTCGGTAAAGAGGTATGCGGCTGCGCTTTGCTTCACCTCCGAAATGACAGCTTTACTGCTTAAAATTGTATTATAGCACATTTCAGGATTTTTATAAAGGAGCAGGTATTCCTTCCCGTCAATGGTGAGGGTCTTCTCCTCCGGATCCTGCATGGTCCGCATCATGGGAAGCCTGCCGTATATTATACGGAAGGTAGATCCCGGCTCTTCGTCTTCCTTGAGCTCGCATGGAGCTTCAGTCCACACTTTACCGGAACAGTCATTTATTTCAGACAGAAAATGTGCCGATGCAGATCTGTTATATCTGTAAAGGCCGTCTCCCAGTACGATCACGGAGAGCTTTTTATCCGGATTTTCCCTGAGCTTCCGGCGCAGCAGAGAAAAACTGTCGATCCCGGGTATGTAAGCACCGTCGAGTGTAAGCGCCGCTTG
>ONWK01000190.1 GCA_900321505.1 uncultured Eubacteriales bacterium | reverse complement strand
GGACGGTGTTATGACACGCTGTGAAGACAGAGAAAAGTCAGACGGTATTACCGGTAAGAATGAGATCATTCCTCAGGATATTGTATAATTCGTGAGTAGCTGAGAGGACATGTTGAAAAGCATGTCCTCTTTTACAGGGAGAAGAAATGGTAACTTATTTTACTGATACTGATACGGATATTACCGCAAAGGAAGCAGCAGAGTTCGGATATAAGCTGATAAGCATGCCCTATACTCTTGACGGGAAAGAGGTTTATCCTTATGTGGATTATGAGACCTTTGATTCGCACAGCTTTTACCAGATGCTGCGCGAGGGCAGGATGCCCAGCACGAGCGCTCTAAATCCATATGATTACAAGAAGTATTTCGAACCTGAATTTGCGGCAGGTAATGACATCCTTTACGTGCATTTTTCAAGAGCCATGTCTGCATCCTTTGATGCGATGGACAGGGCGGTAAGGGAGCTGAAGGAAAAATATCCCGAGAGGATGTTCTATACCATCGATACAAAGGGTATAACCATTGGCAGTCTTAATATTGCCCGTGAGATCGGTGATATGATCAAAGCCGGAGCTCCGGTGGAGGAGATACTCGCCTGGGGAGAAAAAGAGGTTGATAAATTCGCGGTTTATTTCTTTGCTGATGATCTGAAATTCTTCCAGCGCAGCGGACGGGTGTCAGGTATCGCGGGTTTTATGGGAAATATGATCGGTGTCCGTCCCATACTTACAATGACCGAGGGCGGCAGGATGGAGAGTATAGGCAAGGAGCGCGGGCGCGTAAATGCCATGCGCAGGCTGCTTGATTATATTGAGGAGCTGTCTGAGGATATGGACAAGCACCGCGTGATCATAGCTCATGCCGATGCTCCGGAGCTTGCCGACAGGATGAAGGAAATGTTCATTGAGCGATTCGGGGATAGTTACCGTGTTGAGATCAACCAGGTAAATCCCACAGCCGGCAGCCACTGCGGCCCGGACACGCTGGGTATATGTTTCCATGCAAAACACCGGTAGGTCATGAAACGAGGAATGTAAAATGCTTGAGATCGTAGAGGTAAAAACAAAAAAACAGCAGAAGGAATTTTTGGAATTCCCGCTCCGGCTTTACCGTGGTAATCCTTATTTCGTTCCTCCTCTTTATGAAGATGAGAAGAAGATATTCAATAAGGATTATGTGTATCTTGATGTCTGCGAAGCGGTTTATTATCTTGCATATATCAACGGCAAGGTGGCCGGCCGTATCTCGGGTATCCTGCAGAAGAGCAGCAACGAGCTGAGGCAGGAGAAGAGGGTGCGCTTCACACGTTTTGATGCCATCAACAGCAGGAAGGTTGCAGCCGCGCTTTTTAATGCTGTTGAGAAATGGGCTGTTGAAAAAGGTATGGATACAGTCTGTGGTCCTCTGGGCTTCTCGGATCTTGAGAGGGAAGGACTTCTGGTAGAGGGCTTTGACCAGCTGTCAACATTTGAGGAGCAGTATAATGCGGATTATTATCAGGATCTGATCGAATACTGCGGGTACAAAAAAGAGGTTGACTGGATTGAATGTAAGATACGCCTTCCGGAAGACGAGGGACGCGAGCTCCAGGTGCTTTCGGACTTTGTGATGAACCGCTATCATCTGCATTTCGGAAAGGCAGATACTGTACAGGAATTCCTGGACAAGTATAATGAACAGTTCTTTGCGCTGCTGGATCAGGCCTACAGCAGCATATACGGCGCGGTTCCCTTTACTGAAGGGATGAAGAATATGCTGATGGATAATTTCAAATTCATCATAGATCTGAACCATATAGCCGTAATACTTGATGAAAATGAAGATCTGGTATGCATGGGACTCTGTTTCCCGTCCATTGCAAAGGCTGTGCAGAAATCCTACGGACATCTGACACCTCTGGCCATAAAGCGCCTGATACACGACATCCGCCATCCGAAGGTCCTGGATCTGGGATTGGTTGCGGCATCACCGGAATATATAAACAAGGGCGTGGTTTCCGTAATAGCAGCGGAGCTTGCAAGAATGCTGCGTGAGGACGGCGTGGAATATGCGGAAACGAATCTGAACCTTGAGGATAATTATGCCATCAGAAATCTCTGGAAGAGATTTGATGCCGAGCAGCATAAAAGAAGAAGAGCGTACGTCAAAACACTTACAGCTCCTGTGGAAGAAACCGGACAAGAGGAATAAAAATGAAAATGATCATTGACTGCCTGGGAGGCGACAACGGAGTCCGGGCAACTGTGGAAGGCGCTATTATGGCGCTTCGTAAATATGACGATATCGAGCTTATCCTTGCAGGTGATGAAGAGGAGATCAAAAGTATCCTTGCGGAGCGTGATCAGCCGTTGGACGAGCGGATAGAGATCCTTCATGCTCCGGGCATCGTGGATGGAAATGACAGGCCTACTGATGCCATACGTCTGAAGCGCGACAGCTCCATGATGAAGTCCATTTCAGTACTCAGGGAACGTGAAGATGTGGATGCAATGATAACTCTGGGAGCTACAGGCTGTCTCATAGCGGCGGCGACCCTTCGTATCGGAAGGATAGGCGGTGTACGGCGCCCTGCCTTCTGTCCCATACTTCCCACCATGAACGGCGGACTTGTGGGCGTCTGCGACAGCGGCGCGAACATGGTTGTAACACCCGAGCTTCTTCAGCAGTTTGCCATCATGGGAAGCTGTTATCTGCAGGCCGCATACAGGGTGAAGAGCCCGAGGGTCGGACTTCTGAATGTCGGAAAGGAAGCGGAAAAGGGCGACGAACTCAGGAAGGACGCATAT
>ONWK01000067.1 GCA_900321505.1 uncultured Eubacteriales bacterium | reverse complement strand
TTTAGATATACGCGCTTCACAGCCGCACCGTCCCGACTCCGGATTGTACGCGCAGGCGCGTACAATCCGGAGCGGATCGCTGCGGTAGCTGCTTCGCAGCTATGAAAAGAAAAAGATAGAGACACTTTCATGCAAGCATGAGTGTCTCTATCTTTTTCTTTTCACTGTGAAGCGCTACTCGCGTCCGTCCCAGCAGTAGGTGCAGAGTTTTTCCTTGGGGAGGCCTGTAGCTTCGATCATATCATCCAGACGGTTATATGCAAGTGTTGTAAAGTTGAGTTTCTCACGGATCCTGTCGAGCATTTTGTGATAGCGGTCGGAATCCGGATTTGCATAATCATAGAGTACGGTACGGTCTACGTTATCTCCTTCCACCTCCTGGATCACCTGTCTTGTGATCAGTTCCATCTCAGAGGTTGATCTTGAGAAGTTGATATATTTACATCCGAACAGAAGCGGCGGGCAGGCAGGACGGATATGAACTTCCTTTGCCCCGCTGTCATACAGGAATTCCGTTGTCTCGCGCAGCTGTGTACCGCGTACGATGGAATCATCTATAAGCAGAAGTCTCTTGCCGTCGATCAGTTCATGTACCGGAATAAGCTTCATGTGTGCGATGAGATTACGCTTATCCTGATGTGTGGGCATAAAGGATCTTGGCCAGGTAGGAGTGTATTTTACAAAAGGTCTTGCAAAGGGAACTCCCGACTCATTGGCATAACCTATGGCATGTCCGGTTCCCGAATCCGGAATACCGGCAACGCTGTCTATATCTGCCCTTGTAAAGCCGTCTCTCATAGCCAGCTTTGCACCGCAGTCATTCCTCATTACCTCTACTGACACTCCCTCATACTCGGATGACGGATAACCGTAATAGATCCAGAGGAAGGTACATATCTTCATCTTATCTCCCGGCTTTGAGAGTGTTGTGACCGCCTCAGGCGTCATTACCACGATCTCTCCGGGACCCAGCTCGCGCACCGGCTTATACCCCAGATTCAGATAGGCAAAGGACTCAAATGTGGCGCAGTATCCGCTCTCCTTTTGTCCGATGACCAGCGGAGTACGTCCGTAACGGTCTCTTGCACAATATATTCCCTTCTGGGTAAGCAGCAGGATCGACATCGAACCGTCGATCATCTCCTGAGCATATTTGATACCTTCAACAAGATTATCCTTTGTGTTGATGAGGGTTGCAGTAAGCTCTGTCTTATTAATGTCTCCGCCGCTCATTTCCAGGAAATGGGTGTGGTCCTTCTGAAAGATAAGGTCCACCAGGGCTTCCGTATTATTGATCTTGCCCACGCACATGATCGCATAGGTTCCGTGATGAGAACGTACCAGAAGCGGCTGCGGGTCATAATCGGAAATACATCCGATACCCATATTGCCTTCCATTTCCTTCAGATCACTGTTAAACTTGGTACGGAACGGCGAGTTCTCGATATTATGGATCGCCCGGTTCATCCCGTTCTTTCCGAATACAGCCAGCCCCGCACGGCGGGTACCGAGATGCGAATGATAATCGGTTCCGTAGAAAAGATCAAATACACAGTCTTCCTTCAATGCAGCAGCGAAAAATCCACCCATAATGTAAACTCCTTACAACTTTCAAAAAGAATGCCCCTATTATGCGATAAATCAGCGAAAAAGTAAACCCCTTTTTTTATGCCGTCTCATTAGTATGCAGACCAAAATATGTGGACTGGTCGATTGCTGCATAACCCTTCTGCAGTTCATCTATACACTGAAGCTGCTCCTTGGGCACGCTTACATACATATCCTGCATTGACAGCTCAAGTTCTCCGGCATTGAGCGTTATGGAATTCTCATTTTCATTAAGAGGAGGTGATATAAGCACGTTCTTAACTGCTTCTGAAAAGAAAGGCATTTCCTGCGGCAGAGAAATGATCCTGTGCATGGAGAGAAGTCCGAGTCCCTCCTTTTTAAGCATACAGAGCTGTTTCTTCTGTATCTTCGCGCTCGCGCCCTCCACAAATGCCTTTGCCGCGCGCTTCATGATCTCCTCACGCTGGGCATTTGTCTTTGAAACAAACATCATATTTGCTTCCTGAAGTGTAGGCGGTTCATCCGCAAATGCCGTAAGTATAAGCTTCTCCGGTGCATATACCCCTAAACCGGTAAGCGCATTTTTGTATATCTTCTCCATCTCCTGACGGACAGGAACTATACGTCCGTTATCTATGTCAGCCTCATGCTCTACCATCAGGTTGATGATGCCTTTCCGCATATCCTCTATCCTGTCCTCGGTAACATAATCGGAAGGAAGGAAAGAATGACGTTTTGCATCCTTGAGCAGATAGCCCACTACCCTGTTTCCATCCGAAGCCAGATCCTCAACCGCATTTCTCAGATCCAGATCAAAGCGTGAAAAGATATCATTCAGCTGCTCAGCTCTCTGGCGGAGCATACGGACTATATCTCCGAATACATCCTGATCGTTAAGGGCGTCACGTATTGCCTTTCTTTCCTCTTCGATGATCTGCTTCGTGCATGCGTCGTAATAACCGTTTTCAGTCTCTCTCTTTGCGCCCGGGAAGGCGAAAAAGCGCTTTGATACGATCTCCAGAATGGAATCCACTATCCTCTGGTATTCACCGCTCTGGATCGGTTCCTTACTGAGAGCCTCAAGCTCCCTTGCCTCCTGTATCAGACCTGTATCCTGCTGAATGCCCTCAAAACCTGCAGCACCGATAAGCTGCATTGCTGCAAAGGGACCATATTGCTGCATACATGTCTGTATCTGCTTACTGATATCGTTGATAATATCATTTTTCAGGGATTTAACGAGTACAGGTACTCCGGTCTTAAATGTACTCATCAGACGCGGGAGACTCTGCCTGAATTCATCCTGTCCCTTTTTTATCTGCTTATATGACGGTCTTCCAAACTGCTGAACCTTGATCAGACCCTGTACCTGCAGATTGATTGGATCGGTAGACTGTCCCTGAAGGAATTCCCTGAGGGGCCTGAAGCATTCTGCCTGCGGGCTGAAGGGAAGCTCCTCCCTCGAAGAATGAATGCGCTTTAAGGCCTCCTTAAATATCTGGTTTTCACATATATTCTCGATCTCTCTGATGGGGATCCTGTAATCGGATTCGTTGAGAACCTTGAACAGTCTGGAACCGCTCTTATCAAAGAAGGCATCCCTTAGCAGCTTTTCCTTGCCTTCTTCGGCATTGGTACCTACCCGCTTCATGCAGGAAAGCTTATATAAATAATAAGCCGTATCGGTATAGATAACACCTTCGGGAAGATAACCCGAGGAATCCTCCTTGCCTGAAACAAGCATACATGAATCAAAAATATTATCCTTGATGGAAAGTCTATGTGTGCCGCTTTCAAATGTATAGGCTTCGCCCCGCTCCGAAAGCGTCATCAGCTGTTCCATCTCCAGAAGAGTTGCATAACCGTTGGCGTCGAGTATTCCGCGCTTCTCCCAGTTGTTTTTGAAATATTGATTTGCATACAGAACATCCGGCATAAGAAGGCATCCGCCGATGCGGAACTTCTGCCATTTTCTGGACTTTGCATAAGCCCTGATATTATACGCCACATCTGCTATGATACCGCTTCCGGTACCTCCGCCGATCCCTGCGACAATGATCACATCAAGTCTGCCTGACTTTGAACGGTTTCTTACTTCATCAAGCTTCTCAAAGAGAATTATGCGCATATCCTCATAAGCATTGGAAAACATCAGGCGTCCGATCTGCCGGTTTCCCTTAGCGCCGTCACGGTCAATGGTGAGCGCCGGGAAATCCGGACGCATCCATTTCGCTATAGTCGACTGTACCGGACCGTCAGCAGTACCTGAAGCAAGAAGGTTCTCCAGATTTGGACGATAGATGCTGATGACCTCAAGTGCATTGAGTCCCAGTCCGTCTCTGGAGTCCTTAATAGTTTCTTCCATTTCGGGAATGTTGGAATCGATCAGGAGGTAATTGATATTATCCTCCTGGGAAACACGCTCCCTCATCATCCCCTTATAAGCTGTTACGCACTGCCTTCCGACTCCACCGAGTCCTATGACAAGCAGATCACCGTAATACTCATTCTCTTCCCTTTTGGGCTTTTCAAAGATACGGATCTTCTTCAGCTTACTGAATTCTTCTTTTTGTGTATCCAACAGAATCATGTTCGTTATCCTCCGCGCCATTCAAGAAACGTACATAGATAACAAATACTATAACACAATTCGTGCAGTTTTACCATATAAAACTAAAAAAACACAGGTGAAATCATTCACCTGCGTTCTTTAAATCAGGGGCTGAGAGAATCGAACTCCCACCAAAGGTTTTGGAGACCCCTATCATACCATTTGACCAAGCCCCTAAAAAAGGAGCCGCACAAAATGCACAACTCCTTTTTGCTTTTTGTGACCTGTTTCTTCATACAGATACAAGACTTTTTTGAATCAGACGATCGTTCGATATCAGGAAAAGCCCTCGACCTATTAGTACACATCCGCTGCATGTGTCACCACACTTCCACTCTGTGCCTATCAACCTTGTAGTCTTCAAG
>ONWK01000078.1 GCA_900321505.1 uncultured Eubacteriales bacterium | reverse complement strand
GTATCCGGAAGAACCTTCGGAAGATCTTCAAGCAGTTCCCCGATGATACTCCTGTTCCAGATATAGCAGGAGAACCCCACAGCGTCAGGCTTACTTTCATATATCCCCGCCAGAATCTCATCCTTTTTCTGATTTATCGTATATTCTGCGATCTCCATCATATCCGCATATTTTTCCGCGGAATATGAATAGAGCGAATATACCGCAGGATTGGAATGAATATATTTTGCATTCACCGCAACAAGCAAAAATTTCATTTCAGAATACTCTCTCCTTCTGCAGATCAGGACTCAGGTATAATATAGCTCCTGAGAACAGTCATTTTCAAAATTCGTAACTATTCTATTTCCTGTATTACAGTGTGTCAAGATACGAAGCACCTCTGACCTCCAGTTCTGATCTCCAGCAAACGTTTTACTGCCAAAGCCTCTTCGCGCCCGGACCGGGTGCTGAATAGTTATTTAATATATAACCTTGACAGAAACTACCGTTCGGTAGTATTGTAACAAACAAGCAGTAGTTTTCTTGTTAAGAAGGAGATACCAAATGAAGAACAGAAAAGTAGAGATCATCTATGCCACACTGGAACTGGCTGCCGAAAACGGTTTGGGCTCGGTATCCATGCAGCAGATCGCCGGCAAGGTAGGAATTACCAAGGCATCCCTCTATAATCATTTTGCTTCCAAGGAAGAGATAGTGGAAGCGATGTACGATGTACTGCGTAATGCGTCAAAACAGAGGATCCATGCAGATCTTCCGGATCTCGACCGGCTGACGCCGGACATCCCGCTCCAGGCTATACTGAACGGTGCTGTAGGCTCCTACAGAAATATGGTCAATGATCCGGAGATGTTCCGCTTCTATAAAGTGATCATGTCGGAACGGGCGATAAATCCGGCAGCTGCAGAGATCATGGTGAAGGAAACCCGGACCATGATCCACGCCACAAAGATGCTCTTCTATGCTCTCCAGATAAAGGGGATCGCATATTTTGAGGATGCGGATGCGGCAGCCTTCTCCTTTGCCATGGCCGTACATTCCATCATCGATTATGAATGTGACCTTAAGCAAACCGGCGTTGAAATTGAAAAAGATATGATGCAGGAATATATAAGCGAATTTTGCAGGATCTATGAACAGTGAACCATCGTACAAAAGATCAGCAGAATAAACTATAGGATTCGGGAGGATAAAATGGAAAAGCTTATGGAAAATGACTCTGATATAAAATATGAAGGACTGATCCGGAGGATAGGTCTTTGGACAATGATCCTCGGTATTACGAGTGCAGTCTTCTATCTGCTGCATGATGTGATAGGCGCCATGAACTATCCCGGATACAATTGGATGGAACAGGCGGTGAGCGATCTAACCGCTGAGGATTCACCGGTTCGTGAGATTGCAGGTATCTTCACCGGTCTGTACGGGAAATGTTCCATCATAACCTGCGTCCTTCTCTGTATCATGGTTAAATACATAAGCAAGCCTCTGCGTGTCGGGATCTATCTTTTCGCGATCATGCATGCGATATCCAATATTGGTTATGGTCTCTTCCCGCTTACAAGTGAGGGCTATGACGGAACCTTTCAGTCCTTTATGCACGTATATGTGATCACCATCGGAGTTGTACTTTTCTCCATAGCATCTCTCGTTGTAATCGCTGTAGGCAGCTTTAAGGATAAAAGAAAAAAACTGGGGATCATGGCGCTTGTTGCCCTGGGATGCATGTTCTTCGGTGCAGTCGGTTCCGGTGCACTTCCGAAATCCGTCTTCGGCATCGTTGAACGATTCAGCACCTACAGCGCAGTGATCTTTACAGCGGTACTGGGTGTATACTGGCATCTCGAGTTTAACGGGGAAGCAAAGTAGATGCACACGCTCATATCCGGCTCTCACACTGCCATGTCCTAAGATGTGTATCTACAGGAACAAAAACAGCCACGGCTTTATTCCGTGGCTGTTTTTGTTCCTGGTTATAACTCCCGCCATTAAGGCTGTACTGTGATAAGATCCCATTCGCAATTACCCAGCGTACGAAATGGCACCATCCAGTTTCCTACACCGGAGGACACGTAAAGCAATCTGCCGGGATACTCATATTCTCCGTACGTTTTATAATTCGTAATCAGATATATGATATTGATCGGCCACATCTGCCCGCCTGCATGCATATGTCCTGACAGCTGAAAAAAGGGATCGCCGCACATAAGCTGGTCTTCATCGTTCGGTTCATGATCCACCACGATAACTGCAGCATTGTCTATATACGGGTTATCCAGATCCTTCCAGGCTTTTCGCGTCTCGCAGGTATATTCTTCACGGCCCGTAATTACCAGATCATCCGCAACCTTTATACTTTCATCCGCCAGGATAACTATTCCGGCTTTTTCTATCTCCTCCTTCAGCTGCTCATCAGTATATGTTCTGCCTCCGGCATAATCAGCATCCGGTTGTCTGTCATGATTTCCGTAAATGAAATACTTCGGAGCCTTTATCCCCGACAGTACACGGTATATGGTTACCATTTCATCATAAGAAGTGTAAACATCCGTGATATCACCGCCGAAGATAACGAGCTCAGGTTCTTCTTCATTGATCTGGTGAACCAGTTCGATAAATGACTCCGCCGACCGCGCAGAGCCCGCATGAATATCACTGACAAAAGCGATCCTGTGTGACTCCCTTAAACCCGACAGCTGCACTGTAAGAGTATTCACTCTTATCCTCATGGCATTCCATCCTCCGTACAATAAGTAACAGAGACTGAAAACAACCGTCAGGCACGCGATAAGCACCTGCTGACACCTTTTTCTTTCTCCCCTGTCCTTTCCCATTTTTCGGATCAGGCGCACCACATACTCCGTAATACTTGCTGCAATATCACCGAAAAGCGCCAAATATATTGCGGTCAGCTCAATTCCGAAACGATAGCTGAATTCATTGATGACAGCGATAAAAAGCATCCCCGTACCCACACACAAAAGTATCTTAACTACAAAAACCACTGTTCTGAGAACCGGATGATCACCCCGCCGCAGCCTAAGCTGAGCGGCAAAAAGCAATCCGCATACGATCAGTATTTCCAAGATCCAGATAATAATCCTGCCGATACCCACTTATAATTCCCCTTATTATTTCAGATGTAGCTGTATCATCTTCTTATTTCAGTTCTTATGATACTATGTGCTCATCAAAAATACAATGCCAACCGTAAAGCCTCACCGCAGATGGTTCCCCGACGGTCCGGAACCACT
>ONWK01000302.1 GCA_900321505.1 uncultured Eubacteriales bacterium | reverse complement strand
TGAATAAGAAAAGAGTTTTCGAAATAATCGTGACAGTTATGATGATCGGATGTATGGCACTTTGGATGGTTGCCTGTGGTAGAAATGCAAGCTCCACCGAGTCACCGAATACACATGCCATTACTTACTCTGTTGAGGGTGAGGGAATGGTTGCTGACGCAAGGAAAGGCTCCGATATCAATTTCAGCAAATCCGTAAACGGAGGAATCATCAACGGCATTGAAGGCGACACCTATGTGATCGAAGCCCGGGGTAAGGAAGGTTCATCTGCAAAATTCGTTAAATGGACCAATAACGGAAAGGATTACTCCGATAACAGCACAATAAACGTAAAGGTTTCAGAAGATATGAAACTGGTTGCAGTATTTAAGTAATCCGGAATTCCGGATCCCGATGAAATGAACCCCCACCTGAATAAGAGGTGGGGGCTTTTTCACGTATTGGCGATTATTAGTTGTCAGGCCATTCAAGTGTAAAACTGTCTTGTGTGACGCTGAGTTTTACTTTTTCACCCATCAGTAAGGGATAATTCTTTTCCCCATGGCCTCCGGGAAATCCGTATGCTATAGGGACATCCAGATCCTTCAGAAACTGCCTGTAAAGCATATCATATACAGAACGGAATTTTCCTCCTCTGGAATCACCTATATAATCGCCGGTTTCAGGATCAGTATCGATCCATTCTCCCAGAACGATACCGGATGCATGATCCAGAACACCGCTGTTCTTTAATACTGTCATGCTGTAATGTACCTGATGATAATCACATTCAACATCCTCAAGAAACAGGATATACGGCTGATCCAGTTTCGTACTGTCATATGCGGTATTTACTACGGTAGTCATGATCGTCAGATTTCCGCCGATCAGTATTCCCTCTGCAGTCCCCTGCCGGTCATACTCGGTGCCCTGGCATTTATATGTCGGGATCTCCCCCTGAAGCATTTTTCTTTCTGCTTCTGCACACTCTTCCGGAAGATCGGTAAATGCAGCGCTCATGGATGCGTGTATGGAAGGAACCCCTGCCCTGGTCCAGGTTGAATGACATGCTGTGATGTCACTGTACCCGATGATCGGTTTACTGGTTTCCGTGATAAGCTTCCGGTCCATCACCTCCATAACCTCGCAGGATGCATATCCGCCCCTTACGCAGAAGATCCCCTTGATCTCAGGATCGGAGAGAGCCCATTCCAGATCCTCCCGGCAGTTGTCCAGAGTACGATCTACCGTACAGACATATTTTCCCTCTACCGGAATATAGCCCCATTCCTTCAGGCCATTGATCGTAGCATCTGCCTGTTCTCTGGTAGGAAGCGACGACGGAGAGATCACCGCCACCTTATCCCCGGCCTTCAGAAAGCACCCTGCATCAGCCCCTTTATACTGTTTAAATCCCATCACCTCGATCGGAGTATCCACGCCTTCCGAAAAAAGCTTCTCATCTTCGACAGCCTGCGTATCTGCAGACGCCGTCGTACTTTCTTCTTTTTTTGCACAACCGGAAAGCATACTGCAGATCAGCATAGCCGAAACAGTGATCGCAATCCCTTTTCTGAACTTCATCCTCATACGCATCATACCACTTTCATTTTCATTATTGCCGCGGGCAATCCCATAGCTATTGTACCACGGTTATTTCATACATAACATCTTTTTCTGAAACTCGTTAAAGACCGGGATCAGCCGTTATCGAGGCAAAAGAAAATGTATTGCAACCCGATAACGGACATGATATGATACACACAGATTGTTGAAGAAGCAAGGGCGTTTCATCTCAGGGGATGGAGCGCCTTTTTTCGCGTATAATGAGCCATGCTCGTATGCCTGTTCGGCGAATGCCGCGACAGCGAGGGGGTGAATGATGCGGCATCTCAGGATACGAAGTATCCCGAGATGCCGGCATGGCTTGTTACAGAGGAGGGAGGGAACGGCTATGGCAGCATTTGACAGAGTGAAAAGCGGAATACCCGAAATGGATGAGGCCCTGGATCATATCCGTCTCGGGGATAATGTGGTATGGAGGGTATCGGAGCTTTCGGAGTTCCGGTTATTCATGGAGCCTTATGTGGAGCAGGCGAAGGCGGACGGGCGGAATATCATTTATTTCCGGTTTGCGGGCCATGAGCCTTTGGTTGAGGAGTGCCCGGAGGTAAAAAGAGTTGAGGTTCCTCTGACGCATCGGTTTGAGAATTTTACCGTGGAGATCCATAATGTGATCGAACGGGAAGGACTGGATGCCTTTTATGTTTTTGACTGCCTCTCTGAACTTCAGGCAGCGTGGGCCACGGATCTGATGATGGGGAACTTTTTCCGGGTCACCTGCCCCTTCCTTTTTGTCCTGGACAC
>ONWK01000025.1 GCA_900321505.1 uncultured Eubacteriales bacterium | reverse complement strand
GTAACTTCTTCAGTGACCCGCTCAGTAACTTCCTCAGTCACACGCTTAGTAACCTCTTCAGTCACCTCCTGCCGGGTGCGAAGTTCGGTATCGTATTTACAATCTTTCAGAAGTTGTTCGAATGTCATAATCGGCTGCCTCCATCGATCATCATTTCTGACGATTTCAACCTCCTGTTCCAGCTCGCGCGTGTAATCATCGCTAACCTCATCGGTATCGATGAAGTGGAGAAAGTGGCGGAGAGGGAGAGGAATATCATTTTGCGTTCCCTTGGTGTTCAGAATAATCTTGGTCGTTTCATCCTCTAAAGAAAGATCAGGTTCCTGGGCACATCGATTTTCGAAGGTGTACATATACCTTCCGAGGCCAAATGGATCATAGGTGCAGATGAATATGACAATGTTCTTTTTGAGCAGATTATAATCATCACCTTTATCGAGCAGGATCATATCCATCATGTCCTGATAGTAACGGCTTCGCTTGCCCAAAGCGCTGACAACATAGGCCTGCATCTCGATGTTGTAGATCGACTCGTCATCTTCACAATATACGTCGAAACGTGTGCCATGTACCGTGGCGGATACTTCAGCTACCTTTTCGGATTCGATATATTTGAGACTTGTGATCTTCTTACCGAGAATCCGTTCCAGGCAGGTCTTTGAGAGCCTTTCATTTTTCATCACCAGACCGAAAACAACCTGATTTCGAATACCGTATTTATTGTCTTTATTCATTGTTTTACCTCCATATTCAGGTTAAAAAATCATCTGAAAGTCTAAGAAATATGGAGGTGCCCGGTTTTGATACGTAACGTTTTGTTGCATGATAACCCTTTTTTTTATACCGGAAAAACCGGTAAAAAAGGGACAGCACAAAATGTACGTTGCCCTAATGTAGAAGTATCATACATGATTCGGATGGATTATTCAAGGGGTAATGAGGTTTTCGGAGCTGCTATGTATCTTTCACTACTGAGTATGGGTATCTACCTGGATATATTTATGAAACAAAGTGAAAAAACTGGTAGAAATGAGCCCAGTATTTATGAGGCTTCCGGGACTTGACTTCCGCGAAACCGCGTAGATACTGGGCTTTTGCTGTCCGTACTTAGGGACAGTTAAGTTGGTAGAGTATAATCAGGAACCGCCCAAAATCCAAAATCCGTGAAAAAGTCTCCCGTTCGGCGACCGGGATCAGAAATGAAAGCTATATAATAGATTCATCAATATAAAAGAGAAAGAGAGGTATCATTTATGAAGAACAGAAAAATAGGTATTATGGGACTTGGAATCTGTCTGTTATTGGCTGGATGCAGCTTTGGTGAGAACAAGAATAAGGGTGGTGACCCTTCAACGCCACAGCCCACGGCTACAGAGGCTTCTTCGAAGGTTACGACAAATACAACTGAAACAAAGAAAGTGACAGAGAAACCGACGGAAGCAACCATGAGTAATGAGCAGTCCGTATCAATCATTTCTCATTCTGTAGTCAAGGATAAAACCGGTTCGGAAGTGCTTTTGATCGAATATTCCTGGACTAACAACAGTGACAAGGAAACTTCGTTTATGGTCGCATGCAGAGATAGTGTATATCAGAACGGGATTGAATGCCCTTCCTATAGTGCTATGCTCGATGAGGTTGATTCGACACAGCAGATGGCAGATATCAAACCGGGTGCGACGCTGAATCTTAAGATCGGATATACGTTGCAGGATAATACAAATGCACTTGTAGAGGTCATGGATATTCTTGGAAAGGATTATTATCTCAAGGAAACAATCGAACTTGGCGGCGGAGAAGGAAAAACGTCAAATGAACCATCTGTAACAGCTGAAACCACAGTTAAGATAGCTGAGACATTCTTAAGCAAGGATTACAAGGGTAAGGATGTTCTGGTTGTGAAGTATGAGTTTACAAACGGCGAAGATAGGGCCCGTGCCTTTTCTACTACATTTGACGATAAAGTATATCAGAACGGCGTAGAGTGCAGCAGTCTGGCGGTATTCTGTGATGATGTAGACAGTAATACAACTCTTGCAAGTGTGAAACCCGGAGTGACGCTGATCGTTGAAGAGGGATATCTGCTAAATGACAAAAAGACAGATGTTGAGATCGAAGTGAAAGAAATCTTTGGCAACAAGGTTTATCTGTCGGAAAAACGTTCGCTTAAGTAGAATAGTGAAAAACAGGAGTGACTTGGTGACATTTTATTTGTCACTGTGTCACTCCCAGGGGACAGGTATATCAGGTCACCGGCTCAGATAATGAAAGCTCAGTACCTATGACATTTCCGTCTTCTTCCCAGCGCAGTAAAGCGCCATAGGCTTTGGAAATACTGTTCAGACCACGCTTTAATTCCAGAAAAATGGAAAAAAGATGGGAACCTTATTGTCGATTTGCCTCTGGTTTATGACATATAATAATTATAACAGCAGGAGATGGCTAGGAAAGATTGGATAAAAGGAGGATGCCTATGAGTTGGGATGATGATTTTTCCAGAGAAATGGAAGAACTGGATGAATATGAATATGTGAATAAACATGGCATCTATGCTGAAGACGAGCCTGGTGAGGATCCGAACGATGAACTTTATTTATCCGGACTGGATCCGGATGAACTTGAGGATATGGATGAGGACAGGCGGAATCGGGTGATCGAGGATGCAGGACTGGATCCTGATGATTACAATTTCTATGGGACTTCATCAGGCAGGACTACCCATTCAGTAGGTACGGCTATGCCTTATTCAAGAAGCTCACAAACTTATCAGAGAAGTTCAACTAATAGACCAACGCAGCCTGTCCGGTCTTCCGCTTCAAATGGAAAATGGAGCTTGGGGACTTTTATCGGAGTCATGACGGCAG
>ONWK01000136.1 GCA_900321505.1 uncultured Eubacteriales bacterium | reverse complement strand
GTGTTTATGCAACTTAAAAACGGAAAGTATCAGCTTGTAGCTGTCAAGGGAAGACCTCAGGATGGAACTGTAAAATGGTCATATTCTCACGGGAATAATGAAGAGATTAGCAGAAACGAATACAATAAGATAATAAAAAAATTGAAGCAAGGTAAAGCGATAAAAATGAATCCATTAAAGTGGAAAAAAACGAAGAGCTGAAGGCGGCTGAAAATATCGGATAATAGCAGGCGAAAACAATTGGCTTTTGCAATTGATTTCGCCTGCGCATATGCTGGGTGATAGATGGAAAATGCGAGGTGCTAAATGAAAGGAAGAAGTGCGTGCGTATTGCTCAGTATGCTGTTTTTCGGAATGATTGTTTTTGGCACGACTCTATGTTGTGCAGATACATACCATTCCGTTTATGATTCGGCATTTGAGGAAGCTATAAGCAGAAGTGATTCATACGGAGGATTTGGGGATTATAACGGTCTTTACTATACAATGTGTGACATTACAGGTGATGGCATTGATGAACTGATATTCAACAAATCTGTGGATAAGCATTTGAGGTATTTTTGGGTTTATGGATCTTCGAATTCATCACCTTACTACATGGGAGAAGTGGAAGAAGAAGCAGCTAATCAGCCAGCTTATGGCTATAAGCAAGGCTTTATTTTCACAGAGTCCTATAAAGGATGGATTGCCCTGTACTACGCAGCGTGGAACGGGGAAAGCTTTACGAAGGAGACCTTGTTTGAAGGATCATACGATCGGAACTATGAACCACCAACAGTTACTGACCTTTATGAATTTTATGATCCGGATCGTCTTCTGGAACCATTTCCTGCTTTTCTGCCGGTAACTGACCGACAATATCTGGATCGGGAAATGGAAGGTTCAGCTGATGGAGTGAAAAGTGAAGCTGACAGTTCTTCAGCTGCCGATGTGACTGCTGAGAATGGGCCTGAACATGAACAGAATTCCGGCTATAAAGATGCCTCGATCAAAGAGCCCGCTGTGTATAATGAATTTTTGAGTAACTTCGTCACACATAATATGCGGCACTTCGATGTCGATCATTATGATGTGGCAGAAATGCTGAATTTTATTATTTACTGGTATTCACGTAATAATACAATAGGATATATTGAGAATTATGGAATACCCTGTATTTCACTGGAAAACATAAATCTGCTGATGGATGCACTTACAGGCACAACCATTTCAGAAGAAGAGGCTGAAAGTATACCTTACAATGATGATTGCTATTTTTCGAATGGATATTATTATACACATTTAGGAGATGGAGAGGCTATTACGGAATTTGGTATAGTCAAAGATGTGACGGAACTGGAAGACGGCAATCTTATGGTCGATTTTTCAGTTTTTTCATTGGATTTGGATCGATTCTTTGATCTATATGATAATGTTGATAACTATTTTTACATGGATTATGAAGAAGCATCAAATAGCAGTGCTCTCACTGAGATCGGCAATGGCACAGCGATCATCAGACCGGTGGATAACGGAATATTCCCATTCCATTTTGTGAAGTTTGATTGTGTAACCAGTAGAGATTACTGGGATCAGGCACAGACAGCCGATTCAGGCCAATCGTCTGTCTCCGAATCACAGGTGGAGGATGCCACTTCCGATTCGGTTATTATATACCCTTATACAGACGTTGACATCTCAAATATGGATGTTCATGTTAAAGAGGACATGGCCAAAGATCGGATTATGTACAATAGATTCTTGAGCTACTTCACCACACATAATATGCGTCACTTCGATGTTAATCATTATGATGTTGCGGAAATGATGAAATATATTATTTACTGGTGCGATCGCTCACATTTCAGGGATTATCTTGAGTATCATAATGGGAAGACATGCATTTCACTGGATAACATCAACTATTTACTTAATTCCCTTACGGGTATAACCATTTCAGAGGAAGAGGCTGAAAGCATACCATATACTGATGATTGCTGTTTTCAAGATGGATACTATTATAGACGACTGGCGGATGGAGAGGCCATCACTGATTTTAGTGTAGTAAAGGAAGTGAGACAGTTAGGAAACGGAAATCGGGAGGCTGATTTCGCAGTTTTTTCTTTGAATCCAGATCTATGCTTAGCATATGATGAGACGGTTGACGATTATATACATATGACTTATGAAGAGGCATCAAATTGTAGTGCTCTCACTGAAATCGGCTATGGTACAGCCATATTGAAACCTGCCGGTGGCGGCATGTTCCCATTCCACTTCGTGAAGTTTGACTATGTGAAGGGAAGAGAGGCACAGACAATCGAATCAGACCAATTGACTGGCTACGAATCAGAAGCAGAAAAGTCCGATGTGATTGACCTGGCCCTTTATCTGCACACAGACATATATAAGTTCAAGGATGCAGTGGGGGATATG
>ONWK01000142.1 GCA_900321505.1 uncultured Eubacteriales bacterium | reverse complement strand
AAAGTTAGATACATATTAACCCAAAACCTCACGGGAATCAAGAGAAAAACCACTTGCCATTTTATGGAAGGAAGGCTATAATCCTTAAGTATCTGTCAAAAATGGGATAAGTGGGTCCATTTATCCTTAATCGGCAGGGAAAGAAGAGGATATCTTAGTGGATAAGAAGATTAAAGCGGGAATTATCGGCGCAACGGGCTATGCCGGCCAGGAAGTGGCAAGGCTGCTTTATACACATCCTTCGGCGGAAGTGATCTGGTACGGTTCCCGAAGCTACGTGGATCAGAGCTACGGCAAGGTATACGGTAATATGGCATCTTTTGCCGATGAACCCTGCAGGGATGATGATATAGCTGCACTTGCCGGGGAAGCTGATGTTATATTTACGGCAACACCCCAGGGATATCTGGCGGGCGTGCTGAATGAAGAGATCCTTTCCAAATGTAAGGTTATAGATCTTTCAGCTGATTACCGCCTTAAGGACGTGTCGGTATATGAAAAATGGTATAAGATCGAGCATAAGAGTCCGGAACTGATAAAGGAAGCTGTGTACGGCCTCTGCGAGATCAACCGTGAGGATGTAAAGAAGGCGCGTCTGGTGGCAAATCCGGGATGCTTTACCACCTGCTCCATCATGTCGCTCTATCCGCTTGTAAAGGATCATCTGATAGATCCCGATACTATTATAATAGATGCAAAATCCGGAACCTCAGGTGCAGGAAGGGGCGCAAAAGTAGATAATCTCTACTGCGAAGTAAATGAGAGCATCAAGGCTTACGGTGTGGCTACCCACAGACATACTCCTGAGATAGAGGAGCAGCTGGGCTATGCCTTCCATGCAGGTGATGAGGCGGTCATGGCTATCCCCGGCGGACAGCCCATCTGCATCAACTTTACACCGCATCTGGTTCCGATGAACCGCGGCATACTTGCAACCTGTTATGCAAAGCTTAATGAAGGCGTTACTTCCGGACAGATAACTGCAGCGTATGAAAAATATTATGGAAATGAGCCCTTTGTCCGTTTCCTTGGTGAGGGTGCCTGCCCGCAGACCAGATGGGTTGAGGGAAGTAATCTGCTGGACATCGGTTTTGTGGTCGATCCGCGTACCGGAAGGATCATAGTTATGGGTGCGCTGGATAATATGGTTAAAGGCGCCGCAGGACAGGCTGTACAGAATATGAACCTTATGTTCGGTCTGCCGGAGACCGAGGGACTTCTGTTCCCGCCGGTATTTCCGTAGGATATAGTAACTGTTCAGCAGGACAAGGCGCGGAGCGCCTCTGGACGGCATACGCTCCGGATGCGGAGCCGGGGTGCTGAATAGTTACAGGATAAATAGAAAAGAGGAGTAAGAGATGATCAGGATCATAGATGGAGGAGTCACATCACCGAAGGGATTTCTTGCAGCAGGACTCAGAGCCGGCATCAAGGCAGGAAAGACCAATAAGGATATGGCCATGATACGTTCGGAGGTTCCGGCCGTATTTGCAGGTACATTTACAAGGAATAAGGTAACGGCTGCGCCGGTTCAGTGGGATAAGAGCGTACTTGAAAAGGGCGGTCCGGTACAGGCTGTTGTTGTAAATACAGGTGTTGCAAATGCTGCAACGGGTGAGGAAGGCTTTGATAATTCAAAAAGGACTGCCGAAGAAGCCGGAAAACAGCTGGGTATCCCTGCGGAGCAGGTGCTGGTGGCATCAACCGGAGTTATAGGCTTCCAGCTTCCCATGGATAAGATACTTTCAGGCGTGGGAATGCTTAAGGATGCGCTTTCCGATACCAGAGAGGCAGCTCTCGATGCATCGGAAGCGATACTTACCACAGATACACACAGAAAAGAGATAGCTGTAACATTTGATATAGATGGTGTGACCTGTACTCTCGGCGGCATGTCCAAGGGCTCGGGTATGATACATCCCAATATGGGAACCATGCTCTGCTTTCTGATGACGGATGTGAAGATCCAAAAGGATCTGCTCCAGTCAGTCCTTCGCGAGGTGGTTGATGAGACCTACAACATGGTTTCGGTTGACGGTGATACTTCGACCAATGATTCCGTGATAGTACTTGCAAACGGTATGTCCGGTGCTGCAGAGATCAGTCAGGCGGGCGAGGCGCTGGATACCTTCAAGGAAGCGCTGATGCAGGTATGCACCTATCTTGCAAAGGAGACGGCAAGGGACGGCGAGGGCGCAACAAGGCTCTTTACCTGCCATGTTACCGGTGCACCTGACCGCAGTACGGCAAGGACACTGGCGAAAGCGGTAATTACCTCCAGTCTTACAAAAGCAGCTATCTTCGGCAAGGATGCAAATATGGGACGTCTGCTCTGTGCCATGGGCTATTCCGGAGCGGAGTATGATCCTATGAAGGTGGATGTAACCATGGTCAGCAGTGCGGGAAGCATAAAACTGGTACAGAACGGCACCATGCCCGAGTTTTCCGAGGAGGAGGCGCTTGAGATCCTTTCTCCCGAGGAGATAACGGCAGAGGTTGAGCTTCATCAGGGAAATGTTGAAGCTACGGCCTGGGGCTGTGATCTGACCTATGAATATGTAAAGATAAATGCGGATTACCGGTCCTGACAGCCGGAAAGGAGAAAAAAATGGTAAATAATGATCAGATCGATGCAGTGATCGCCAAGGCCCAGACACTTATAGAGGCGCTGCCTTATATCAAGCGCTTCAACGGCACAAAGATAGTTGTAAAGTACGGCGGAAGCGCCATGCTGGATGAGGATCTCAAATTCCATGTTATCCAGGATGTGGCCCTGCTGAAGCTTGTGGGAATGAAACCGATCATTGTACATGGCGGCGGTAAGGAGATCAGCAAATACCTGTCCCGCCTCGGTATTGAGTCCCGTTTTGAGAACGGTCTCAGGGTGACCGATGAGCAGACTCTGGATGTGGCTGAAATGGTCCTTTCCAAAGTAAATAAGAGCCTTGTAACCCTGATGTCGGAGGTCGGACTCAGAGCGATCGGTATCAGCGGAAAGGATGCGGATCTTCTTCAGGTAAAGAAGAAAATGGCCGGTGACAAGGATATCGGGTATGTAGGTGAGGTCGTAAAGACTGACGCGGCTCTTCTCGATACTCTTATCGATAATGATTTCATTCCCGTTATCGCTCCCATCGGAGTGGGAATCGAGGATCATCACGGCTATAATATCAATGCAGACGACTGCGCATGTGCTGTGGCTACAGCGATCAATGCGGAAAAGCTGGCTTTCCTGACGGATATTGAGGGCGTGTTCACAGATCCCACGGATAAGAAGACTCTTATCTCCGAAATGGATATACAGGAGGCCAGGGAGCTTATCTCCAGCGGTGTAGTGGGCGGCGGCATGCTGCCGAAGCTTCAGAACTGTATAGAGGCCATGGAGAAGGGCGTATCCAGAGTGCATATCCTTGACGGGCGCCTCGAGCACTGTCTGCTTCTGGAGTTCTTTACCGAGAAGGGTATCGGAACCGCTATCCTTAAGGAAGCGCTTTTTAAGGATAAGGGCGAGCGCCCGGGTTCCGTATGGGCAGACCGTACTTCAAGGAAATGATCAGCTGAAGTGATAAGAAGATTTTGTTGAATATTTGTAATGAATTCGTTACAATATAGTTACGGGTTGTTATCAGAGATCCTTCGTTTCCGGATGGAAAACGAAAGATGAAAAAAAGAAAATGTGCATTGCTCCTTCTTGTGATGCTCTGCGGCTGCGGTGACAGCGGCCTTCGGGTACATACAATGAATTCCGAAGCTGCTTCTGTACAGGAGCTGCAGGCTGAAAATAAAGAAGGCATAACGGTACAGGACAGTACTGCCGAAAAGGACATAGTGGTATATGTCTGCGGTGCGGTGGCAGAGGAGGGCGTTTATACGCTGCCTTACGGGAGCCGTGCGGCAGATGCCCTTGAAGCAGCCGGAGGCTACAGTGATGATGCCGTACCGGGTATGGTTAATCTGGCGAAAACGCTGGAGGACGGCGAACAGCTCAGGTTTCCTGCGGCCGGAGAAGAAGCTGTATATCAGCAGACCGGCAGCGAAGGACAGCAGGGAAACGGAAAAGTTAATATCAATACCGCGGACAGAGCAACGCTGATGACACTTCCCGGGATTGGTGAGAGCAGAGCTGAGGATATCATATCCCACAGGGAAAAGAACGGTCCGTTTGAGAAGCCTGAAGATATCATGAAGGTATCGGGCATAAAGGACGCTGTCTGGCAGAAGATAAAGGACCGTATAGCAGTTAGATAAAGGAGATCCGGCATGAAAAGAGCGCTGGTGGTAGATGACGAAAAGCTTATCGTGAAGGGACTGAAGTTCAGTCTTGAGCAGGATGACATGGAGGTGGAGATGGCCTATGACGGCGAGACTGCCGTTGAAATGGCCCGCACCGGAAATTATGACATCATTCTGCTGGATATAATGCTGCCCCGGCTTTCGGGTCTGGAAGCCTGCCAGATGATCCGTGAATTCTCGGATGTCCCGATAATCATGCTTACGGCCAAGGGGGAGGATATGGATAAGATCCTCGGCCTTGAGTACGGTGCAGATGATTATATTACCAAGCCCTTCAACATTCTTGAGGTTAAGGCAAGGATAAAGGCCATCCTGCGCAGAAATGCAAAGAATGAGAGCTCTGTTCAGGAGAAGAGCCATGTGATCGAAAAGAAAGGGCTTCGCATCGATACAGATTCAAGAAGAGTTTTCATTCATGAAAATGAGGTCAATCTGACTGCCAAGGAATTTGATCTGGTATATCTTCTCATTTCAAATCCGAATAAGGTTTATTCCCGGGACGAACTGCTGAAGACCATCTGGGGTCCGGGCTATCCGGGAGATGCAAGAACCGTAGATGTACATGTCCGCCGGCTGAGAGAAAAGATTGAAAGTCATCCGGCAGATCCGGAGTACATTCATACGAAATGGGGCGTGGGATACTATTTCCAGGATTCCGTATAGTCCCTGAAAAGGATCCTAAATACAGCCTCTCATGACTCCGGATGCCTTATATCCGGAACGTGGGGGGCTGAATAATTATGGTATAAGTATGGAATATGAAGCAGAGCAGAAAAAACTGAAGGACAGGCTTCTGGCTCAGAGGCGGAAGGAGGATACGCTGCTTCCTTCCTTCATTTCTGATGCTCTTGTGGTGGAGAGAAATAAGCTTCAGGGCTTTCAGATCTACAGGCTGATCCCTGAACGGCCGAGGGGCAATATTTTCTACCTCTACAGCAGCAGAAGGATGCTGCCGATCAGTAAAAGGGAGTGGCAGTTTATACTGACGCTCTGCAAAAAAAGTCATATGGCTGTAACGGTTCCTTTATATCCCATTGCACCGGAGTATGACTGTGAGGATGTATTCGACCTTCTGCTTCCCGCCTACAGGGATTTCTGCAGACACCGTGAGCCGGGGCCGCTGATCATCATGGGATGCGGCGCAGGTGCGGGCCTGGGGCTGTCCCTGAGCCTGCTCACCTGGAAGGAGGGACTTCCGGATCCGGATAAGCTGGCATTTCTGTCGCCGGAAATGGATACGGAATACTTTGACCAGGAGCTTGAGTCAAAGGTAAGAAGAGATAAAAAAGAGGCGGAAGAGGAAAAGGTCAGAAGAGAGTTTATTGACAGCTGCTGGGTAAAGAATTATGCAGGCCGGACGGAATACACCAGTCCAATATATGCAGAGTTCACGGATATCTGCAAGGATATACTTGTGGTTTCAGGCACGGGGGATCCCGAAAACCCGTATGCCAGAAGATTTACCGAAAAGGTTCTGGATACCGGTATCGAGGTAAAATACTTCGAATATCCCGGTATGGCTAAGGATTTTTATTTCAGGCAGGGCAGCCGGGAATCCAGGCATGTCATGAAGGTGCTTCATGATCTGCTGCTGGATACGGATACGGCTATCATGCACCAGTATCTTCAGGAGGTCAGGGACCGTGCTGAGTGGTCCAAACGTTTTCCGGAGCTTTTCCGGGATGAGGAAGCTATCCGTTATGTGTCGCAGAATCCCGGGACAGCAGTGTCGGAGTTCCACGGCAGGAACGTCTTCAGCCTTCTTGAGGCGGCTACCCAGAGGGCGGCTGATGATGCGGTGAGCCTTTTCCTGAAGGAATATCCCAACGGAACGGTGGTTTATATAGGGTGCAGCCTGGATACCATGCTGAGCAGGGTGGATAACCACCGGGTTCTCTGGTATGACCTGGACAGCCCGGGAAAGCTGGCGGCCCGGAGTATATATACGAAAAGAAGAGAACGGGAGCGGCGGATCGACAGATCCCTCAATGACCTTAGCTGGATGTCGCAGCTTTCCGTGGAAATGGACAGAGGCCTGCTCTTTGTGGTGCGCAATATCTTCTCATATATGACAAGGGAAGAAATGAAAAATTTCCTGAACCGGCTTTATCAGAGCTTTCAGGGCTGCAATGTCATTTTCGATATACCGACGCCGAGGGCAAGGCGGATGCTGAATTTCTTTACCAAACGCTCGGGAGCCGAATACAGAAGGCGGCGGCTGGCCATGAGAGATCCCAGACGGGATATAGAGCTCATGAATCCTGTTTTCAATGTAATATCCGTAAAGTCTGTTCTGGATGACGTCCGTTCTCAGGACGACTGGCGATTTTCCCTCAGGCTGGGTCTGTGGTCCAACCGGCGGAGAGAAAGCAGGAAGATGATACATATAAGGCTTGGAAATGAGAGATACAAGACTTTCGAAGAACTATAAAACGGCTTTTTATGCCGAGTAATAGTAACTATTCAGCACCCCGTGAAAATCATAAAAATCACGGATGGAAAGCCTGCTTTCCAGACTGATTTTTATGATTTTCACGGGATGGCCAAGAGGCGAAGCCTCTCTGGCCATCCTACGCTCCGGATGCGGAGCCGGGGCGCTGAATAGTTACGAGTAATATAATAAAGGGAGATAAAAACGTGGAAAAGAAGATCATGTTGGGTAATGAGGCGATCGCCAGAGGCGCCTGGGAGGCCGGAGTAAAGGTATCTTCAGCCTATCCGGGAACACCCAGTACAGAGGTGAGCGAGAATCTGGTCAAATACGAAGGCGTGTATGCGGAATGGGCACCAAATGAGAAGGTTGCTGCCGAGGTTGCCATGGGAGCGTCCATTGTCGGAACCCGTGCCATGTGTTCCATGAAGTGTGTGGGGCTCAACGTAGCGGCGGATCCGCTTTATACCGCATCCTATATCGGAGCTTTGGGCGGGCTGGTTTATGTTGTGGCAGACGATCCCGGACTTTACAGCTCACAGAATGAACAGGATACCCGTTTGATAGGCCGTTCGGCCCATGTGCCGGTGATCGAGCCCTCCGACAGCGAGGAAGCCCGTGTATTTACAAAAAGAGCATTTGAAATATCCGAGAAATATGATACTCCCGTGATCGTTCGTACAACCACACGCCTTGCGCATTCCCAGGGCGTGGTCAATCTCGAGGATCGCGTTGTTCCCGAGGATAAGGAATATGTGCGTAATTCTCCGAAGAATATCATGATGCCCGGCCATGCCAAGCTGCGTCATATTTTTGTGGAGCAGCGGGAAAAGCAGCTGGTTGAGGATGCCTGCGGGCTTGATATCAATAAGGTTACTTACGATGATACATCCATCGGTATCATTACAAGCGGAATTCCCTACCAGTATGTGAAGGAGGTTCTGCCCCATGCCAGCGTACTGAAGCTTGGAATGGTTTATCCTCTCCCGAGAAAGCTGATCGAGGAGTTCGCCTCCAAAGTGGACCGCCTTGTGATCATAGAGGAACTGGAACCCTTCATTGAGACCGAGGTCCGTTCCTGGGGCATTGCCTGCGAAGGTAAGGAGCTCTTTACCCTGCAGGGTGAATACAGCGCAAATATGCTTCGTGAGAAGCTTCTGGGCCAGCCTCTGGATATTGATGAGGCTGCCAAAGTGCCCAGACGTCCTCCCATTCTCTGTCCGGGATGCCCGCACCGCAGTACATTTTCAGTTCTGAAGAAGCTGGGACTGCATGCATCCGGCGATATTGGCTGTTATACACTTGGAGCTGTAGCGCCCCTTTCCGTTGTCGATACAACGCTCTGCATGGGCGGAAGTATATCCATGCTTCACGGTATCGTGAAGGCAAAGGGTACAGAATTCCAGAAGAAATGGGTCGCAGTGATCGGAGATTCCACCTTCCTGCATACCGGCGTTAATTCTCTGATGAATATGGCATATAACAAGGCTGTCGGAACCGTGATCATTCTGGACAATTCCACCACAGGCATGACCGGTCATCAGGACAACCCCGCTACAGGAAAGATGCTGAACGGAGAACCCACCTATGCAGTGGATCTTAAGGTGCTCTGTGAGGCTCTGGGCGTAAAGCATGTTAAGGTGGTTGATGCCTTTGACCTTAAGGAGATGGAAAAGGTTGTAAAGGAAGAGGTTGAAAGGGAAGAGCTTTCGGTTATCATCGCTCAGTCACCCTGCGCCCTGCTTAAGGAGTATATTCCCAGAGGAAAATGTTCCGTTGATCCCGAGAAGTGCAGAAAATGCGGCCTTTGCCTGAAGCCCGGCTGCCCGGCTATCAAGAAGGATCCTGAAACCGGATGTGCGGTGATCGATGATACCATGTGCAACGGCTGCGGTCTCTGCCAGCAGCTCTGCCCCTTTGGTGCGATCTCTCTTGATCCTAATCCGAAGGCTGTGGAAGCAGGTATCGTTCCCGGAGGAGGAATATCATTCTAGGCCTGCAGACCTGATCAGCATTACAAAGGATCGTGCAGTATACCTTTGTGAACGATTAAGGAGATCGTTCACAACCCCTCACTTCGTTCGAACTGCTCCTTCGGAGCATGACGAAGGATCCCATAATCGTAAGGAGAAAAAACAATGTCAGTTAAGAATATTATGATCGTCGGCGTAGGAGGGCAGGGAACCCTGCTCACCAGCCGGATTTTAGGAGGGCTTGCAGAGCAGGCCGGATATGACGTAAAGCTTTCAGAGGTTCACGGAATGGCACAGCGCGGCGGTTCTGTGGTAACCTATGTGCGTTATGCAACAGAACCGGGTGAGGTTGTTGCCGAACCTATCGTGGAAGAAGGCTGCGCCGATGTACTTATAGCCTTTGAGCGTCTGGAAGCCTTAAGATACGCGCATTTCCTTAAAAAGGACGGTGTGCTCATAGTTAACGACCAGCGCATCGACCCGATGATGGTAGTTATAGGAACCGAAGAATATCCGGAGAATATCATTGAAGGTCTTTCCGCAAAGTATAAGGTATATGCCATCGATGCCATGGAAGAGGCGAAGAAGCTGGGCAACACCAGAACCTTCAATGTCATCGTTCTCGGTATGGCTGCCCGCCATATGAATTACAGTAAGGAAGAGTGGGAAAAAGTGATCCGCGCCAAGGTACCGCCCAAGACAGTGGACATCAACCTGGCTGCTTTCAGACAGGGATACGGGGAGTAGGAGGCCTCAGGGGGCTTCCCGGAAAAAACGGTCATAGCTGTATGGCCGTTTTTCTTTACTTTATCGCAATAGCGTGTTAAAATGTTGAAGTGTTGTTTCAAACACAAGATAATATACGGGGGATTTACAAATGCCTATCACAGATTTATTGGAAAGAAATGCAAAGATTTACGCCAACGATGTGGCTTTAGTGGAGGTGAACCCTTCCATACAGGAACGCCGCAGGGTGACGTGGAGAGAGTATGAGCTGACCGAGCCTAATCCTCAGTCTGCATACCGCAGGGAGATCACATGGAGCGTCTTCAATGAGAAGGCCAATCGTTTCGCCCATCTTCTTTTGTCCAGGGGCATCAAGAAGGATGATAAGGTTGGTATCCTTCTTATGAACTGCCTGGAATGGCTGCCGATATACTTCGGTGTGCTGAAAACCGGCGCCATAGCAGTGCCCCTCAACTTCCGCTATGATTCCGAGGAGATCGAATACTGTGTCAATCTGGCGGATGTGGATGTACTGATCTTCGGACCTGCATTTATCGGACGTATAGAGGAGATCGCAGATAAAATATCAAGGAACCGTCTGCTGTTCTATGTCGGAGAGGGCTGCCCCTCATTTGCCGAGGATTACAATGAGCTGGTGGCTAACTGCAGCAGCTCCAATCCTGACATTCCCATCATTGATTCAGACAATGCAGCGATTTATTTCTCTTCCGGTACCACCGGTTTCCCCAAGGCTATCCTGCATGAGCATAAGGCGCTTATGCATTCGGCAAGGGTAGAACAGGCGCATCACGGACAGACAAGGGACGACGTGTTCCTCTGCATTCCGCCGCTTTATCATACAGGAGCTAAAATGCACTGGTTCGGAAGTCTTATTTCAGGAAGCAAGGCGGTACTTTTGAAGGGTACCAAGCCGGAGGATGTGCTGGATACGGTTTCAAAGGAAAAATGTACCATCGTATGGCTGCTGGTTCCCTGGGCTCAGGATATTCTGGTAGCGCTGGAGAGCGGAAGACTCTCCAAGGATGATTATGAGCTGGATCAGTGGAGGCTCATGCATATCGGCGCACAGCCCGTACCTGCGTCTCTTATCTCAAGATGGAAGGCTATCTTCCCGAAGCATGACTATGATACAAACTATGGTCTTTCCGAATCCATCGGACCAGGCTGTGTTCATCTCGGTGTTGAGAATATCGACCATGTCGGAGCTATCGGAGTGCCGGGATACGGCTGGGAGGTTAATATCGTTGACGAGGACGGCGTGCCTGTTCCCAAGGGAGAGGTCGGAGAGCTTATCGTCAAGGGTCCCGGTGTGATGATCGAATACTACAAGAATCCCGAGGCAACGGCGGAGTCCTTAAAGGGCGAGTGGCTGTATACCGGAGATATGGCAAGGCTTGATGAGGACGGATTTATCTGGCTTGTGGACCGCAAGAAGGATGTTATCATCAGCGGCGGAGAGAATATCTATCCCGTACAGATTGAAGCCTTCCTGATGAAGAACCAGAAGATTAAGGATGTTGCAGTTATCGGACTTCCCGATTCCCGCCAGGGTGAGATCGCAGCTGCGATCATCGAGTTTAAGCCCGGTGAAGAAGCTACAGAAGAAGAGATCAATAACTTCTGTCTTGAACTGCCGAGATACAAGCGCCCCAGAAAGCTTATCTTCGCGGATGTGCCCCGTAATCCTACCGGAAAGATAGAGAAGCCTCTTCTCAGGGAACGCTATGGTGCACTGAACCTTGTTGATAAGGAAAACAGATCATAAGCTTTAGTGATTATTGTGCAAAATGCTGCTTTTTCGATGGCATTTCATCGGAATTGCAGCATTTTTGTGCGTTAATTCGTCCATTTGCACGAAAATTGACAAATTTGTGCAAAAAGCTTTCATTTTTTATGCAAATATGATACAATCCTTACATAAGTTGATTCATTACGTGGGGGTAAATGAACGGGGTATAGGCCTATGTGACTTGGAGAAGGTGTCACATAGGTCTTT
>ONWK01000177.1 GCA_900321505.1 uncultured Eubacteriales bacterium | reverse complement strand
TATATTCCCCATGCCCTTCCTCTGACGGAGCTTCCCGATGAGAAGATGAAGCTCACATTGGGAATGTACGGCGAAGGAGATTTCTTTACGCTTAAGGGCGTGCTGGAGGAGCTTTTCGAGAAGCTTTCCTTCGGTCAGGATGTGGACTATGTGCCCACAAAGGAATATCCTTATCTTCATCCGGGCCGTCAGGCAGAGATCCGTAAAGGCAAGCTGCTTGTGGGCTTTATCGGTCAGGTACATCCTGAGGTAGTGGAAAATTATGATATGAAGGGTGACTGCTATGTGGCGGTTCTTGATATGGAAACCGTTACGATGCTCTCAAGCTTTGACACCAAGTATGTCGGCGTTGCAAAGTTCCCCGGCGCTGCAAGGGATCTTGCGCTGGTAGCGTCTGCTGATGTATTGTCGGGCGATATTGAGAAGCTGCTTCGCCGCTGCGGAGGAGATATCCTTGAATCGGTTACCCTCTTTGATGTATATGAGGGTGAGCAGCTGGAGGCAGGCAAGAAGTCTCTTGCGTACAACCTCAGATTCAGAGCTTCGGACAGAACCCTCTCCGATATCGAGGTAAATGAAAAGATCAACAAGATGCTCAAAGAGCTGGAAAAGATGGGTATAACCCTCAGGGCATAACCCGGTATGACAATATGAATGTATCAGATTTTTACTATGAGCTTCCGGAAGAGCTCATCGCCCAGGATCCGCTGGACAGAAGAAGCGATTCCAGACTGATGGTGCTTGACCGGAAGGCTAATACGATCACACACCGACATTTCCGTGATATAACGGAGTATCTGAAGCCGGGTGACTGCCTGGTGATAAATGATACCAAGGTGATCCCGGCCAGACTGCTGGGCGTGAAAAAGGATACGGGTGCAGCGGCGGAGATCCTGCTCCTTAAGAATAAGGGAAATAATCTCTGGGAGACGCTGGTGCGTCCGGGCAGGAAGCTTCGCCCGGGAGCTGTGGTGGTATTCGGCGACGGACTGCTGACCGGAACAATAGAGGATATTACCGAGGGCGGAAACAGACTGGTGAGATTTTCCTATGAAGGAATATGGGAGGAACTGCTGGACAGGCTCGGAGAGATGCCCCTTCCGCCGTATATTACACACAAGCTTCAGGACAGGAACCGCTATCAGACAGTATATGCGACCCATGCCGGTTCGGCGGCAGCGCCTACGGCAGGACTGCATTTTACTGAGGAACTGCTTAAGGAGCTGGAGGATAAGGACATAAATATCGCGCGGCTTACGCTTCATGTGGGGCTCGGGACCTTCAGGCCTGTAAAGGTGAAAACGGTTGAAGAGCATGAAATGCACAGCGAGTATTATGAGCTTTCCGAAGAAGCGGCGGAAATGATAAACCGCACCCGGGAAGCCGGAGGCAGAGTGATCGCAGTGGGGACCACCAGCACCAGAACCCTTGAAACTGCGGCGGCAGGCGGACTTCCGCTTAAGGCCTGCAGCGGCTGGACGGATATTTTTATCTATCCGGGCTATAGCTTTCGTGTGGTTGACGGACTGATCACGAATTTCCATCTGCCCGAATCCACACTTATAATGCTTGTTTCTGCATTTTATGACAGGGAGCATGTACTGGCAGCCTATAAGACGGCTGTAGAGGAGAGATACAGATTCTTCTCCTTCGGAGATGCGATGCTTCTGCTATAACAACACTATGTGATCATCGGACAGGAGGAGGGAGGCCTCCTCCTGCTTAACTTACGGGGAATGCCTATGAAGAAACAAAAAACCATCTTAATATTGTTTCTTTTCTGCATCGGGCTTATGCTTGCATCCTGCGGGAGCAGTGCAAAGGCCGGTACCGAGGCTGCCACGGAAGACCCGGCCGTCGGTTTTTCATCAGTTCATGATTATGTTGTTACAACGAAAAATGATACGGTCATATACAGAACGGCTGACAGGGAAGGCGAGCATTACATTACCGTGGAATCGGGTGTTAATCTGCGGCGCACCGGAATAAAGGAGGGGTGGAGCAGGATCAGGCTGAATGATACCACCCTTTATGTGGAGTCTGACTGTGTAAAGCGTACAGAGATGAAATGGGCTGAGGAGCAGGTTAAGGAAAAGAATTCCCATGTGGTTTTTATCGATCCTGCCAAGCAGATATATGCCGATTCCGGTGAAGAACAGCTTTTTCCCGATGATCCGGCGGTTTATCCGCAGATGAAGAAAAAAATGACCAAGGGAGCCATAGGAACGGCGACCGGAACCTTCGAATATGAGATCACGCTGGATGTGGCTGAAAAGCTCAGGCACGAGCTGGAGCTCCGTGGATATACGGTGATCCTTTCCAGGGCATCATCTACCATATCAATGAGTAATGCCGAAAGAGCGGCAGCCGGAAACCAGAGTAATGCTGAGATAATGATACGTCTTTCCGCCCAGGGTACGTCGGTAAGCAGTACCAACGGTATGCTTGGGTTTGTGGAAAAGGCAAGGGAAGATGATACCGAGGGCTACTATCAGGATTGCTTTTATCTGGCAAATGCCCTGATGACTGAGTGCTGCGCCCTGACGGATGCCGGAAGGCTCGGGATATTCCAGACAGACCAGATGGTTTTCCTGAATTATGCAAAGAAGCCGGCTGCCTCCATTCAACTGGGATTTCTGTCGAACGAAGAGGAAGACAGGAAGCTTTCCGATGAGGAATATCAGAAAACTCTTGCCCGTGGACTGGCTAACGGGATCGATACCTATTTTTCATATATAAATGGAAGAAATGCAACTGATGAAGCTGTGGGGGAATAGACACATTTTCGGGCAGTTTTCACAGTTTTTTATGGCTTTTTGAGTACAAGTGGAGTGGAAATGGCGACAAAATGACCAATTTCACTCCCTTTTTTCGCCCTTTTTTATACTTGACAAATATCGGGTGAAGTGATAGTATTCATCCGTAACAAAACTGTAACAAAAAAGAGAAAAATGTAACGATTTGGAATCGTTACGCACATTTTACAACAACAAACTTGACAGTTCTTTCGGTTTGGCGGTAAAATGGGAATGATGCACGAGGTTTAATTAAGATGAGTAAGAGGAACAGGTTGAAGCTGAACAGGATGAAATACACGGCAAAACGTTATGTATTCTCCGGACGGTACATAGTTCGGAATGCTCTTGCAGTAATGATCGCAGCAACGGTCATTGCTCTTGTTGTCGTTGTATTGAACCTTCCCGGTACTAAGAAGGACGATCCCTATGCGGCAACAGACGGAACGGTGTATTCAGGAGATACCGCAGAACCCGATACCATTGATCCTTCCGTTCAGAAGGAAACCCTGGTGTTATATGAAGTAAGTATGATCGATGATGTGCGTTCTGAGCATCTCAGCAAGGTCATCACAGAAGAACAGCAGGTACAGATGAGTGCCAAGGATGTGCAGGTTCTTGCAAATACCAAGTATAATATGGATGGAAAGTTCCTTACTGAGAAGGACGCAGTAAATATCCGTGCAGAGGCTGATCCGGATGCTGAGGTTCTCGGGCGTCTCTATATCGGCGGAACCGGTGAGGTTATAAGTAAGGAAGGCGAGTGGACCAAGGTAAGCTCAGGCGGAGTAGTAGGTTATGTGGCTTCAAACCTGATCCTGACCGACGGAGAGGCAGCTGAGAAGGTTGAGCAGTATCTTACCGATCTGGCTGTTATCAAGGATAAGGTTCGTGTCCGTACATATGGAAACGGAACATCAGACGTATTATTTGTAGCAAGAGTAGGTGAATTCTTTACAGTTGATAAGGAAAGAAGCACAGACGACTGGACCTGTATACGTCTTGCTGACGGAAGCTATGCATTTGTTTCCAGAGAATTTGTATCAGTTACCGAAGGACTTGCGGAAGCCGTAGATATGGAAGATATCGAGGATCTGAAGCAGGCAAAGGCGGATTATCAGGAGCTTCTCGTGGCTGAGCAGAAAGCTCAGAAGGAAGCTGACGAGAGAGCTAAGAAGCAGGAAGAGGAGCGTAAGGCGGCAGCTGCATCGGCTGCAACATCTGCACCGCAGGAGACAACAACCACTGCACAGCCGACTACTTCAGCTCCGGTAACCGTACGTGAGACTGTGACCACAACGGTAGATGATCTGTATCTGCTCGCAGCCATCGTATATGCTGAGTCAGGCTCCGAGTGCTATGATGCACAGCTGGCTGTAGCAAACGTAGTTCTGAACCGGGTTCGTTCAAGCTATTATCCGAATAACATTTCGGATGTAATCTACCAGCCTTATCAGTTTACAGCATGCAAGACAAGAAACTTCGCCAATGCACTCAGCACCGGCGGCTCTTCATCATCACTCAGGGCTGCACAGGAAGCTATGGCAGGTATCAATAATGTTGGCGGCTGCATCGGCTTCAAGTTCCCGAATGCGGTAGATAAGTCCAAGCTTAAATATTATGTACAGTATGGTAAGATCCTCTTCTTCCAGTAGGATCCAACTCAAAGAAAACCCCCGGCCGGATGCCGGGGGTTTTCTTTATATGCGCGATACAGCCGGCAAGCATGCGTGCTTGCACGCATATTTGCCGGCCAACGTGACATCGAGTAGGAGGCGGTTTCCCCCTCCT